>DAHWEX010000617.1 GCA_027326205.1 Actinomycetota bacterium | reverse complement strand
CCACGCGCCCACCGAGTACGCCCCCTACGTGGACGGCGACCCCAGGGACAATTTCAGCCGCGTCGTCCGCGCGGACCTGTCCACGGCCGCGCACGCGGAGGCGTCGGTCATCGCCCGGGCCGCTCGCGACGGGATCCGCCTGGCGGGCGCGGACATCTACGTGACCACGTTCCCCTGCCCGGCCTGCGCCCGGCTGATCGCGGAGGCCGCCTTCCGCCGCTGCTACTTCACCGGCCCGTACTCGGTCCTGGACGGCGACAAGATCCTCCGGGCGGCCGGCACGGAACTGGTCTGGGTCGACCCCGGCCCGCGGGGCGGAGGCGGGAGCGAGGGCGGACCGCGGTAGCTACCGCCCGCGGGGGCGGGAGCTGAGCCGCATCCGGACCGGGACCTCCGGCTCCAGCGTCGGGTCGCCGACTAGGACGTGCGCGTGGACGTGCGCGATCGTCGCGCCGGTGAAGCTGCAGTTGCCGTTGCGGACGCCGAGGCCGTAGTGATCCAGGCCGTACCGCTCCCGGATCTGCCGCAGCGCGGCCCAGAAGTCGGCGAGGGCCGCGTCGCCCAGGTCGAGCATGTCGTTGACGTGCTGGTGCGGCACGACGAGCAGGTGCAGCCTGGTCCCCTGGTAGGGGAACGCGTTCGGCGTCACCGCCCAGTGCCCGGTCTCGAACGCGACCTCCTGGCGCGCGTGCTCGCGCAGCGCCGCCGGGCAGAACAGGCAGATCCCCGCCGCCTCAAGCCGCCGCATCTCGGCGAGTTGCTCGTCGGTCCGGTAGTTGTCCGTGCAGTACAGCGTCAACCTAACTCCGCTCCCGTCGCTCCGCGACACATGCTAGGCCCGGGGGGCGCGCGGGAGGAGTCGGTTGGCAGCCGTAGGTACTCTGGTGGCTATGCCAGTCGAGTCCGTCTTCTCTCAGCTAGAGCCCCTGCTGCCCCAGGTTCGCAAACCGGTGCAGTATGTCGGGGGTGAGGTGAATTCCACCGTCAAGGCGTGGGACGAGACCGACGTCCGCTGGGCGCTGCTGTACCCCGACGCGTACGAGGTCGGCCAGCCGAACCAGGGGATCGCCATCCTCTACGAGGTGCTGAACGAGCAGCCCGGCGTGCTCGCCGAGCGCACCTACAGCGTCTGGCCCGACATGGAGAAGCTGATGCGGGTCAGCGGCATCCCGCAGTTCACCGTGGACGCACACCGCCCGGTCGGCTCGTTCGACGTCCTCGGCGTGTCGTTCTCCACCGAGCTCGGCTACACGAACCTGCTCACCGCGCTCGACCTGGCCGGCATCCCGCTGGAGGCGGGGAAGCGCACGATCAACCACCCGGTCGTGCTCGCGGGCGGCCACGCGGCGTTCAACCCCGAGCCGCTGGCGGACTTCCTCGACGCGGTGGTGATCGGCGACGGCGAGGAAGCCGTGCTCGCCGTCACCCGCCTCGTCCGCGCGTGGAAGCAGGGCGGCTGCCCCGGCGGCCGGGACGGCCTGCTGCTGGCGCTCGCCGCGACCGGCAGCGTCTACGTCCCGCGGTTCTACGACGTCACCTACCTTCCCGACGGGCGCATCGGGCGGGTCGCGCCGAACCGGCCCGGCGTCCCCGCTTCGGTGCGCAAGCACACGCTGCTCGACCTCGACGCCTGGCCGTACCCCAAGGCCCCGGTCGTCCCGGTCGCCGATACGGTGCACGAGCGCTACAGCGTGGAGATTTTCCGTGGCTGCACCCGGGGCTGCCGCTTCTGCCAGGCGGGGATGATCACCCGTCCGGTCCGCGAGCGGAGCATCACCACGGTCGGCGCCATGGTCGCCAGGGGCCTGGCCGCCACCGGCTTCTCCGAGGTCGGCCTGCTCTCGCTGTCCAGCGCCGACCACAGCGAGATCAACGAGATCGCCATCGACCTGGCCGACTGCTACGAGGGTTCCAGCGTCGGCCTGTCCCTGCCGTCGACCCGGGTCGACGCCTTCAACGTCAGCCTCGCCGACGAACTGTCCAGGAACGGCAAGCGCTCGGGGCTGACGTTCGCCCCCGAAGGCGGCTCCGAGCGGATGCGCAAGGTGATCAACAAGATGGTCACCGAGGAAGACCTGATCCGCACCGTCACCACGGCCTACGCGGGCGGCTGGCGGCAGGTGAAGCTGTACTTCATGTGCGGCCTGCCGACCGAACAGGACGAGGACGTCACCGCGATCGCCGACCTCGCGCGCAAGGTGATCGCCGCCGGGCGCACCGCGACAGGGCGCAAGGACATCCGGTGCACGGTGTCGATCGGCGGCTTCGTGCCGAAGCCGCACACGCCGTTCCAGTGGGCCGGGCAGTGCCCGCCGGACGTGGTCGACGCGCGCCTGCGCAAGCTCGGCGCCGCCCTGCGCGCCGACAAGACCTACGGCCGGTCGGTCGGCTTCCGCTATCACGAGGGCACGCCCTCGCTGATCGAGGGGCTGCTGTCCCGCGGCGACCGGCGGGTCGGCGCCGTGATCAGGGAAGTCTGGGAGAACGGCGGACGGTTTGACGGGTGGTCGGAGCACTTCTCGTTCGACCGCTGGTCGGCGGCGTGCGCGGCGGCGCTCGCAGAGACACCCGTTGATCTGGCTTGGTACACTACGCGCGAGCGTGACTACGGCGAGGTACTGCCGTGGGACCACCTGGATTCCGGCCTCGACAGGGACTGGCTCTGGGACGACTGGCGGTCCGCGATCGAGCCGGCCGAGGCCGGGGAGGTCGAGGACTGCCGGTGGACCCCGTGCTACGAATGCGGGGTCTGCCCGGCGATGGGCACCGAAATCCAGACGGGGCCGACAGGTGATCGGCTGGACGGAAGGCGCCTGCTGCCCGTGCTAGCGACCAACGGGAGATAGACATGGACGTGATACGAAACGGCGGCGAGCCGGTCACGACCCAGCATCTTCTGGTCCGGTATGCTAAGCGGGGAAAGATGCGTTTTGCCAGCCACTTGGATGTGGCGCGGGCCTTTGAGCGGGGCGTGCGGCGGGCAGGCTTGCCGATCGCGTACTCAGCCGGGTTCACGCCGCACCCCAAGATCTCCTACGCGGGCGGCGCCCAGACCGGAGTCGCGAGCGAGGCCGAGTACCTGAGCCTCACGCTGACCAGCCGGGCCGAGGCGGACGCCGTGCGGGACCGGCTAAACGCGGCCCTGCCTGATGGGATAGACGTGATCGCTGTCGCTGAGGACTCCGGGGGACTGCCGGCGAGCCGGCTGTCCGCGTCCGAGTGGCAGATTGCCCTGCCCGGCCTGCCACCGGACAACGTGGTGCCGGTGGTTCAAAAGTTTCTTGCCCTGACTGAGGCGCCGGTGGAGCGGCTGACCTCCAAGGGCATGCGGCGCATGGACGCGCGAGCGGCCGTCGTCAGCCTGGACGTTCTCGACGACCTGAACTCCGGGTGTGCGCTGCTCATGGTTGTGCGGCACACCGCCCCGTCTGTGCGACCGGACGATGTGCTCAACGCGCTACGCGACGTTTCCGATGTGTTCCCGGCCGGGCAACCGCTCATCACGCGGCTCGCGCAGGGGTCACTCGGCGAATCGGGAGTGGTCAGGCTATGACCGCGGCCACTCCAGAACTGAAGTACTCATCCATGCCTGGCCCCAGTGCCCGTGTACTTGCGGCCCGCCCCCTCGCGCGTGACCTTTTCCCGCGCGGCGGCGGCTGCGGTTCAGGCGAACGAACACTACGCGCCTCCGTGCGGCGCGCCGTCACTGTGACTGCCGCGCCCGGCGAATACTCTTCTTTTTGCCCTAACCGTGAAGAATTCACTGGATTCGGCATGTCAAAAAGAAGAGTATTCGGGAGACTGACTGGAGATTGCCCGAATGCTCGACAGCGAGCGCAGCAGCAGCGAGACAGAGATTGACCAGGCCACTGGCCACGCGGCGGGAGCTGCTCCCGCACCGGTGACACCGGCGGTACCCGCGGCGCTGTTCCAGCCGCCGCAGGTGCTGTTCCAGCCGCCTACGCCGGTGGCACCGCAGCCAGCGGGGGACTCCGGCGACCGGGAGGCCGGCGGCCGGCCCGCGCCCGACACCGACTCCGGCTCCGGCCGGCCGGCCCGCGGCCGGACCCGGAGCGTCCGGGCCCCGGCCGGCGACGACCCCGGCGACCAGGCCGAGGCCGAGGCCGAGGGCGGCCGTGGCAGCCGGCGGACGCGCAGCCGCAGCCGTAGCGCCCGCGTGCGCGACACCGCGGCGGACGACGACCTGTTCAGCGCCGAGAGCGCCGGGGCGATAGCCGAGGCGGGCACCGTGTTTGCCGGGGATGGCGAGCGCGAGGCCGCGGCCGAGAGCGGGCCGGCGGCGGAGGACGGCGAGGAGTCGGCCACCAGCCGCCGCTCGCGCCGTCGCCGCAGCACCAGGACCAGGAGCCGCGCCGGGGCGCCGGCCGATGACGACGCCGACGGCCAGGCCGCGGACGCCAGCGCGGGCGACGACTCGGGCGACGGCGACGACGACGGTGAGGCCGGGGGCGACGGGGGCGCGTCTGGCCGCCGTCGCCGCCGTAAGCGCCGCCGCGGCTCGGCCGACGGCGACGTGCTGTCGCCGGACGACCCGCCGGACACCGTCGTCCACGTGCGCGAGGCGCACAACCCGGCCGACGACGTGCGCGCCATCAAGGGCTCCACGCGCCTTGAGGCGAAGAAGCAGCGCAGGCGGGAGGGGCGTGAGTCGGGACGCCGCCGCCCGCCGGTGATTACCGAGTCGGAGTTCCTGGCCCGCCGGGAATCCGTCGAGCGGACGATGGTGGTCCGCCAGCGGGGCGACCGGACCCAGATCGCGGTGCTGGAGGACGGCGTCCTCGTCGAGCACTACGTGAACCGGACCACCCACGCCTCCTACGTCGGCAACGTGTACCTGGGCAAGGTGCAGAACGTGCTGCCCTCCATGGAGGCGGCGTTCGTCGACATCGGCAAGGGCCGCAACGCCGTGCTCTACGCGGGCGAGGTGAACTTCGACGCCAGCGGCCTCGAAGGGCAGCCGAAGCGGATCGAGTCGGCGCTCAAGCCCGGGCAGTCGGTGATCGTCCAGGTCACCAAGGACCCGGTGGGGCACAAGGGCGCCCGGCTGACCAGCCAGGTCAGCATGCCCGGCCGGTACCTGGTCTACGTGCCGAGGGCGTCGATGACCGGCATCAGCCGCAAGCTTCCCGACACCGAGCGGACCAGGCTCAAGCAGATCCTCAAGAAGGTCACCCCGGAGAACGCCGGCGTCATCGTGCGCACGGCCGCCGAGGGGGCCGCCGAGGCCGAGCTGGACCGGGACATCACCCGGCTGGCCGCCCAGTGGGAGAGCATCGAGAAGAAGGCCAGGACCGCGACCGCGCCCGCCCTGCTCTACGGTGAGCCGGACCTGACGATCCGGGTGATCCGCGACGTCTTCAACGAGGACTTCAGCAAGCTGATCGTGTCCGGCGACGAGGGCTGGGAGATCATCGACGAGTACGTCAGGTACGTCGCGCCGCACCTCGCCGAACGGATCAGCCGCTGGGATGACCCGAACGACGAGGCCGGAGTCGACGACGACGTCTTCGCCGCCTACCGCATCGACGAGCAGCTCGCCAAGGCGCTCGACCGCAAGGTCTGGCTGCCGAGCGGCGGCTCGCTGGTCATCGACCGCACCGAGGCGATGACGGTCGTCGACGTCAACACCGGGAAGTTCACCGGCCAGGGCGGCAACCTCGAAGAGACCGTCACCAGGAACAACCTGGAGGCCGCCGAGGAAATCGTCCGCCAGCTCCGGCTGCGCGACGTCGGCGGCATCGTCGTCATCGACTTCATCGACATGGTGCTCGAGGCCAACCGCGAGCTGGTGCTGCGGCGGCTCCTTGAGTGCCTGGCCAGGGACCGGACCAAGCACCAGGTCGCCGAGGTGACCTCGCTCGGCCTGGTGCAGATGACCCGCAAGCGGGTCGGCGCCGGCTTGCTCGAGGCCTTCTCCCAGCAGTGCGAGTGCTGCAACGGCCGCGGCGTCATCGTCACGTTCGACGCGCCGGCCGAGCCCGCCCACCGCGCGTCGGCGGGCACCGTGCACCGCCCGGTCCCGGCCCCGCCGCCCGCACCGGCCAACGGCAACGGCAACGGCGGCGCCGCCGGCAACGGCACGGGCAGGGCCGGATACCAGAACGGCCGCCGCAACCGGAACCGCGACGAGGACCGTGCCGCGGCGAACGCCCCGGCCGCCGCCGCGCCGGCCGCCGTCGACGCCCCCCAGGCGGACACCGGGCCGGCCACCGTGGCCCAGGCCGAGGCGGCGCAGGTAGCCGCGCCCGGCGTGGCGCACGGCGACGCCGACGCCAACGGCAACGGCGGCCGCCGGACCCGCTCCGGCTCCGCGGTCGCCCGCGTCACGGTCGTCGTCGCCGACGACACCGCGCCCGTCGTTGCCGTCGTTGCCGCGGCCCCGCCGGTGACCCAGGCGGCGGAGCCCGCGGAACCGCCGGCCCGGCGCACCCGCACCCGCTCCGGCTCCGCGGTCGCCCGCGTCACGGTCGCCGCCGACCCGGAGCCGGCACCCGCCACGGCGGAGCAGCCAGCTCCCGTGGCCGAGGTCCCGGTTGCCGAGGTCCCGGTTGCCGAGGTCCCTGTGGCCGAGGTCCCGGTTGCCGAGGCTCCTGTGGCCGAGGTCCCGGTTGCCGAGGCTCCTGTGGCCGAGGTCCCCGTTGCCGAGGCTCCTGTGGCCGAGGTCCCCGTTGCCGAGGTCCCCG
>DAHWEX010000609.1 GCA_027326205.1 Actinomycetota bacterium | reverse complement strand
ACCGACGTGAAGATGGCGGTGAACTACGGGCTGAACAAGGTGCGCTTCCCCGCCCCGGTCCCGGTCGGGTCGATGATCCGGCTGACCGCCACGCTGGTGGACGTCGAGGAGGTCAAGGGGGGCCTGCAACTCACCGTCGGCGGCGTCATCGAGCGCGAGGCGTCGGACAAGCCGGTCTGCGTGCTCGAGTCGCTGGCGCGGTTCTACGGCTGACGGCCGGCCGCGAATGCCGCGTCACCCGGAGGCGCGGGTGACGCGGCACGGGCGTGCGGGCGCGTTCCGGGCGGGCGGGACTGCCCGCGCGGGCCGGTAGCCTGGCTTGGTGCTTGATCACGAGTGGTTCTGCGAGCGGGCCGAGAAGGAGATCTCGACGCTCGCCGCTGTTGTCGCCGACGCGCCCGACGTCGCCCTGGACGTGCCGACCTGCCCCGGCTGGACCCTCACCGAACTCGCCCGGCACACCGGGGCCGTCCACCGGTGGGCCACCGCGATCGTCGCCACCGAGGCGGCCGCGCGACTGCCGTTTCCCGAGGTCGATTCGCCGTGGTCGTCGGCGGACGGCTGGGGGCAGTGGCTGTCGGCCGGCGCGACGCCGCTGCTCGCCGCGCTGCGCGCGGCCGGGCCGCTCACCGCGGTCTGGTCCTGGGGACCGGGGCGGACCTCCGGCTGGTGGGCGCGGCGGATGCTGCACGAGTCAACCGTGCACCGGGCCGACGCGGAACTGGCGCTCGGCACCGACGACCCGGTCGTCGACCCGGTGGTGGCCGCCGACGGCATCGACGAGTTCCTGTTCAACCTGCCGTCCGCGCGCCGCCCGTACCAGCACCTGGCGTCGCTGCCCACCGGCGCGTCGCTGCACCTGCACGCCACCGACGCCGACGGCGAGTGGATCATCCGGTTCACCGACCGCGGCATCGACTGGCAGCGCGGGCACGAGAAGGCGACGACGGCGATCCGCGGTCCGGTGACGTCCCTGCTGCTGTTCACCTACGGGCGGCGCCCCGCCAGCGATGCCCGCCTGGCCGCCTTCGGCGACGAGACGATCCCGGCGCTGTGGCA
The DNA here is from genome assembly GCA_027326205.1 of Actinomycetota bacterium. Lineage (GTDB taxonomy): Bacteria > Actinomycetota > Actinomycetes > Streptosporangiales > Streptosporangiaceae > Trebonia. The sequence continues at coordinate 6,055 of DAHWEX010000609.1, read as the reverse complement.
GGAGAAGACGGCGCTTTGACCGGACCGCGCTGATGGCGGGGCGGCTGCTCGCGGTCAGCGACCTGCACGTCGGCTACCCGGAGAACCGCCGCTACGCGGACGCGCTGGCCCCGGGCGACCCCGGGGACTGGCTGATCGTGGCGGGCGACGTCGGCGAGACGTTCGCGGACGTCGGCTTCGCCCTGGCCTCGCTGGCGCGGCGGTTCGCGAAGGTCATCTGGACGCCGGGCAACCACGAGCTGTGGACGCTGCCGTCCGATCAGGTGCCGCTGCGGGGCGTCGCCCGGTACGAGGCCTACCTGAAGCTCTGCCGCCGGTTCGGCGTGGTGACCCCGGAGGATGACTACCCGGTCTGGGACGGCCCCGGCGGCCCGGTGACCGTCGCCCCGGTCTTCACCCTGTACGACTACTCGTTCCTCGCCGGCGCCCGGCCGGGCGACGGCCGCGCGGCCGCGCTGGCGGCGGCCCGCGCGGCCGGCCTCCGGCCGGCCGACGAGGGACGCCTGCACGCCGATCCCTATCCGTCGGCCGCCAAGTGGTCCCGGGACCGGGTCGCCGTGACGGGGAGGCGGCTCGCCGCCGTCGCCGGGCCGCTCGTGCTGGCCAGCCACTGGCCGCTGCTGCGCGAGCCGACCGCGGCGCTGCGCCAGCAGGCGTTCGCGCCGTGGTGCGGCACCACCCGCACCGCGGGCTGGCATACCCGCTTCCCGGTGCGCGCCGCGGTCTACGGTCACCTGCACATCCCGCGCACCACGCACCACGACGGGGTCCGCTTCGAAGAGGTCTCGGTCGGCTACCCCCGCGAGTGGCGGCGCCGCGCCGCCGCTCCCCCGCCGCCGCGGGTAATCCTCGGCGCTTAGCCCGCCCGGGCCGTGCCCCGCCGGCCGGAGAGCCGTCAGCGGGCGGACGCGGCCGGCGCGTGGTCGAAGCCGCCCGGGCGGTTGTTGCGGTCGGCCAGCAGGCCCGCGAGCGTGGCGACCGCGATCTCGGGCGGGGTGCGGGAGCCGATGTTGAGGCCGACGGGGCGGTGCACGCGGGCGATGTCACCGGGGGCGACGCCGAGGGACTCCAGCGCGGCGACGTGCGGCCCGGCGTGGTGCGGGTTGCCCATGATGCCGACCCAGCGGGCCTTGCCCGCGAGGGCGTCGCGCAGCGCGGCGCCGAGTTCGCCGCGGTGGTGGTCGGTGACCACGACGTCCGCGCCCTCGAGGTCCCCGGGAACCGCGCCGAGCACCGGGAAGCCGGCCATCCGGGCGGCGTCCGCGCGGCTCGGGTCGGGCTCTACCAGCACCGTGCGGTAGCCGGCGTCGGCGGCGTAGCGCAGCAGGTAGCCGGAGACCGGGCTGGCGAACACCGCGACGAGCGTGCGGCCGGCGCTCGCCGGGGCGGGCGCGGGGGACGAGGCCGGGACGGGGGCCGGGGCCGCGCCGTGCGCGACCGAGCAGGCGTCGCTCTCTTCTGCCATGGTCTCTAGTCTGCTACATTCCGGTGGGCTTGGCGACGCGGGCGGCGGAGCACCCAGGGCACGGCGGGGCCGGACCGGGCTGACCGGGCGGCGGTGACCGCGGCCCTGACGGTCTCGGGTGGCTGCTCCGGGCGGACCGCGACCCTGGCCGGCCTGGCGGCAGGCTCCCGCGAATCGGCGGTGTCCACCGGATCGCCGTCGTCGGCCTCTCCCCCGGCGGCGATCTCGCCCGCCTCTTCGACCGTCTCCGCCGCGGCCTCGGCCAGGGCCGCCGCCTCCGCGCCGGCCCTGGCCGGCGGGGCGGTGAGCCGCCAGGCCTCGCGGGCGATCACCTGGAACCCGCCCGCGGCCGGGATGGCGAGCAGCGCCGCGACGAACCCGCCGAACAGGCCGCCGATCCACGACCCGATCGACGCGCCGACCAGCACGGAGACCAGCACGAGCAGCGGCGATATCCGCACGGTCTTGGACATGATGATCGGGTTGAGCAGGTGGTTCTCGATCTGCGTGTAGGTAAGGAACACCACCAGCGTGATCACGCCGGCCGGGATGGACACCGCCGCTGCCACGAAGATCACGACCGGGATGCCGGCCAGGGCCCCGCCGATCATCGGCAGGAAGTCGACCAGCGCGACCCACAGCGCCCACAATTCGGGGAACGGCACGCCGAGCGCGACGAGGTCGACGAGCACCACGAGCCCGCAGATGACCGACGTCAGGAAGTTCCCGAGCATGTAACCGACAACCGACCGGTTCACCTCGGACGCGATCGACTGCACTTCCTTCGCCTGCCTGGGCGACAGCATCGAGAGCAGGGCCACCCGGAGCCGTGGCCCCTCCAGGAGCAGCAGCAGGACGAGGATGAAGATCGTGGCCAGTTCGACGAGCAGCGACAGCGCGCCCTTGCCGAAGGCGAGCGCCGGCTTGGACAGGTCCTGGCCGAACGTGACCAGCTTGGGCGCGTTCTGCGACACCCACTGCTGCACGTGGTAGTGCTTGACGAGCCCGCCGATCCAGCCCTGGCCATTCTCCGCCTTCGCGATGTACCCGGGGAGCTCGTTGGCCAGGCCGGTGATCCCGTTGACCAGCGGCCAGCCGAAGGCGACGCAAAGGCCGAGGAACACCAGCAGCGCGAGCAGTGCCACCAGCGTCACCGCGAAGCCGCGCCGCTTCACGACGTACCGCTGCAGCACGTCCACGACCGGGTTGAGGATGAGCGCGAGGAACCCGGCGACCAGCATCAGCAGCACCACGTCGCGCAGGCGGTAGATCAGTATGCCGCCCAGGTAGAAGAAGGCGATCGCCAAGATCGCCACGATGATGGTCCGCAGCGGGACCTTCCGCATCTCGGCCGCGGCCCAGAGCCGCGCGAAGCGGTAGCCCAGCTGTCCCTGGCCGCCTTCGTCGTGCACCGGTTTGTCCTGCACCTCGCTCACGCTCACAGCATGTCAGCTTCCCGCCGTTCGCGGCGTCATCCATGCGGAGTCGACCTTACTTCGCCGGCCGCGGCATCCGGACGGGTCAAGCTCAAGCGCCTCAGCCGACGGCAATGGTCGCCGTGAGGACCAGCAGCAGCACGGTCACCACGCCCAACCCGTGCGCCGCGACCGCGAAGGCCGGGAAGCCGCCCGTCCGGCGGCCGCCGAGCGGGGCCCGCGCGGGCCGCGGCAGCCCGAGCAGGAGCACGCTCATGCCGAGGCCGGCTTCCGGCGCGAGGATCCCGAGGGAGACCCAGGCGAGGGCCACCCACCCGGTGACCATAAAGGTCACCCACCCGAGCAGGCCGAGCACCCCGCCGGCGGCATGACTCACGATCAGCGCGGGCGGCGCGGCGGTGGCGCTCTTGCGCCGCAGGCTGCCGCCGGCCATCAGCCAGCGCAGCACGAGCCAGCCGCCGCTCGCGGCGGTGGCCAGCCAGGCGAGCAGGGCGCCCGCCTTGACGGCCAGTTCGCTGACACCGCCGAGCCCGCGCCCGCTTGCCCGGGTGGCCGCTGCCGGGCGGGCGGAGGCGGAGGAGTCAGCGGGCGAGGCGGCGGGGGCCGGCGTGGTGAACATGGCCCGGACCCACCGGCCCGCCGCGATCGACTGCCGACGCCGCGCGGCCTTGTCGCGGCTTGTCAGGGTCATGTGGATGGCGGTGCCCGCCGCCTGGCCGACCTGCTCGCCGGTAAGGCCCGCGCACGCGGGCGGCTTCGCCACCGCGGGCGCGTGCCGCTCGATCGCGGCGTACGCGTAGGCGACGCACGCCCGCAGGCTGCCGCCGCGCCCCCGCGCCTCGGCGGTCCCGGCGAACGAGGCGACGAGCACGGCCGCCAGGGCGGTGCCGGCCAGGAAAGCCCCGAAAACCCTGGCGAAGGACAGCCGAATATGCACACCGGCGAACGTAACACACCGCAGCCGCGGTCAGCAGGGCAGCAGGCCCTCCGCCCGCTTCGCGGTCAGCACCAGCCGCGCGGCGGCGGTCACCGTGGCCCGGAAGGCGGCGTCGCCTTCCGCCTTCGCCAGCACGGCCGCCGCCATCTGCTCTGCGGGCTGCAGGGTCTGCGAGGTGATCAGGTCGCCGCCCGCGCTGAGGAACCCGGCCGCCCGGTTCGCCGGCGAGATGGACTGGACCGCGATCGCCTCGCCCAGGTCGTCGGAGACGATCACCCCGGTAAAGCCGAACTGGGAGCGCAGCAGCTTCATCACCGTCGGCGAGAACGCCGCGAGCTCCGTCGGGTCGATCCTGGAGTAGGTCGCCGAGGCGACCATGACCATCGGCACCCCGGCGGTGACCGCCGCCTTGAACGAGTTCAAGGCGGGGTCGCTCGCCGTCGTGACGCTGTCGACCACGCCGGCCGTGAAGTCGGTGTTCCCGGTCACCCGCCCGAGGCCGGGGAAGTGCTTGGCGACGCTCATCACCCCGGCCGCGGCCATCCCCTGAATGAACGCGGTCCCGTGCTCGCCGTTGGTCACCGGGTCGTACCCGAACTCCCGGTCGAGCTGGCCGATCGGGGCGTTGGTCGCCGCGGTCGCCTGCGGCACCACGTCCATGACCGGCGCGAGGTCGAGGTTGACGCCCGCGGCGCGCAGTTCCGTGCCCCAGTCCGTCGCGGCCGCGCGCAGCGCGCTCAGCGACCAGCCGCCCTGGACGAGCTCCGACGGTATCGCGGCGAAGCCGGGCCCGGTGAGCTGCTGGACTTGCCCGCCCTCCTGGTTGGCGGCGATGAAGAAGCGGACGCCGCCCGTCCCCGAGGCGGCGAGCTCCTGCATCGCGGCGGTCTGCGCGGCGAGCTGCGCGGTGCCGACGCCGGACTTGTTGAGCAGCAGCGAACCGAAGTGGTAGGCCCGCTCGGCGGCGGCCAGCCCGGGTCCGGCGATGTCGCCGTCCACCCCGACCAGGAAGAGCTGTCCCACCTGCTCGGCGAGGGACAGGCCGCCGAGCACCTGCGTGACGCACGCGCTAGCGGGCGAGCCGGTGGTGGCCGAGCCGGCCGGGGCGACCGCGCCGCCGCTGGCCGGCGCCTGGGCGCTCGCGGCCGTGCTGGCCAGGGGGCCGGCGTTGTCCGCGGGCTGGGAGGCCTGGCCGCTCGAGGAACTCGCAGACGAGCACCCGGCGGCAACGGCGCAGGCGGCGACGGCCGCGCACGCCGCGGCGTACGTCCGCCAGCCGTTCCTGTCCCGTCGCACCCCACGACTGTAGCCGCATTTCCCCGGGTCCCGGCCACCTAGTATCCCGGAGCATCCCGGACCAGCAACACCGGTCATAACCCCCTGTCGGTCCCCACCCGCCCGGGGGCCACCAGCCTATGCGGGGGGACCGACATTCGATCATCGAAACAGCGCTGAGCTGCTATTTCCTGACCAGTCACCAGGATACAGCCGGGCCGCGGACGCGCAGCGGGGACGCTCCGCGCCGGGCCGGGCCGGGCCGGGCACAACCGCACGGGCGGTTCCGCCGTCTCACGCGCCATACAGTCCACGAAATACAGTCGACAAAGTTATTGCACGCTAATCACCTATATAGGACGATCATGGGGCAACGGTGCCTCGTTTTTCCTATGGGAGACGTGATTACAGTGCTCGCGGACGCTCTGCCCTCGTTCGTCCAATCACTCGACCCGGCGCACACCACGCTGGGCAGCACGCTCATCGCGCTCGTTCCCCTCGTGCTGCTGCTGGTGCTGCTGCCGGTGCTGCGGATGTCAGCGTGGCAGGCGGTAATCATCGGGGCCGCGGTGACGATCGTCCTCGCGATCAGCGTGTGGAGCGCCCCCGCCGGCGGGACCTTCGGCGCGTGGGGCGTCGGGGCGGGCACCGGCTTCTGGTCGATCGACTGGATCACCTTCTGGGGCGTGGTCATCTACAACACGCTGGTCGTGACCGGCGCCTTCGGCGCCTTCCGGCGCTGGCTCGTCGCCCAGGCGACGGCGGACGTGCGGGTGCAGGCGATCCTGCTGGCGTGGGCGCTCGGGGCGCTCCTGGAGGGCCTCGTCGGGTTCGGCTACCCCTGGGCGGTGATCGCGCCGATCCTGGTCGGCCTCGGCGTCGTGGAGATCGACGCGATCCGGGTCGCCGCGATCGCCAACAACGCGCCGGTTTCGTTCGGCG
>DAHWEX010000606.1 GCA_027326205.1 Actinomycetota bacterium | reverse complement strand
CGGGGACGCGGTCATCTTGCTCAACCTGCTCGACGACCTGGAGTACCGGGTGTACTCCAACATGGGACCCGCAGTCCTGCGGCGGCTGCCCAAGCGCGGCTTCCTATACGTCCGCCTGGTTCCCGTCCGCCCTGGCACGCGGGCGTGGCTAGTCTCCGGGATGATGCGCACGTTCGCCAGGTCCGACGCCGCGAAGGTCGCCCAGGCCGCGATCCAGCTGGCGGCGAACGCGCCGGAGCGGGTCTTCCGGAACCCGGAGAAGGTCGAGCAGGGCTGGAAGATGATGCGGGAGGACCGGGCCGCGTTCGTCGACTTCTTCGGGACCGACGAACTGGTCCTGCCGCCCGCCGAGGCGGCGGAGCGCATGCGGGCCTACTACCGGCACCGCCAGGAGACCCAGCTCGCCGCCCAGTCAAAGCGCGGCAGGCCGCACAACATCCCGGACCTGTCCGAAGTCAGCATCCTCCCGCCCGAGATGGAGGACTCCGACACCGTCGGCCTCATCTACGACGAGGTCGACGGACTCAACTACTACGACGACTACGGGATGCTGCGGGACCTGTTCGCGGACCCGGGCCTCGCTGCCGACCGGCGCTACGCAAGCGTGCTGCGCGGGTACCTGGCATCGGACACCATCGGCCCGCTCCCGTGCCGCCGACTCGTCGCCGCCTACCCGTCAACCGCCGACGCCGTCTTCCGGAAGATCCTGCGCAAGCCCACCTTCACCTGGGCCGAGCACGGCGAGGCACTGCTGCGCAAGCGCAAGCCCTGGTACTACGAGAGCGAGCCGCGCCCCGGCATCTCGGTCATCGGCGATCGACTCGCTGAGCTCATCGGCCACCAGAAGGCATAAAGAGGACTCGCGGCCTCGACCTCCTCACCAATGTTCCCGTGCCTGCCGACAACTGGCCACGTGACTCATTCATCAGCCTGCCCGGGCACGTGACGCTGGCCTGCGGGCGGCGGGACCGGGCGGTCTTCCCGTTCCACCTGCTCGTCGGGCACCGTGTCGCGGGCACTGTCCTACGGCACCATCTACACCACCAAGCTGCTGCGCCGCGGCACCGACATCGACCGTGCCGCCCCGTGGCGGGCACTGCAGGACCTGAAGGTCACCGACGTCACGCGCCCCTTCCGGCCCGCGCTCTCCATCCCGCCGAACGGCAAGGCGCTCTCGGCTGCCGACGGCAAGTCCGACGCGGTGCGCCTCGACGAGACGGCGCTGCCCGGCCCTGTTACCTACCGGCACGACGTGCAGACGCTGTTCGCCTCGGAATCGCTCGGCCAGGCACTGCGCCAGCTGACGGTCTACGGCCGCGACGGACTGCCCGTCGTATCAGCGGCCTCCCGCCGGCTGGAGGGCTGGGTCACCAACAACGGCGTGCTGCGCGCGCTCGCTCACCGTGTCGCAGGCACCGCGGCGGGAGAAACGAAGATGGTCGGATAGCCCGGGGCATTTCAGCCCCGGGCCTCCACGGATCCGTGCGTAACAGTCTCCCGTTACACGGCTCTTGCCGTCCTGGTCATCTGGCGGCCGGTTTCACCCAGGCCCAGAGTGCGAAGTACCGCGGCCGCCGTTC
>DAHWEX010000593.1 GCA_027326205.1 Actinomycetota bacterium | reverse complement strand
ACCGACGTTGCGCTTGGTGACCACCGAGAGGCCGGTGTCGGTGTCCGGCGGCACCAGGACGCCGCCGGACAGGTTGTACAGGTACAGGTACAGCACCGGCAGGAAGCCCTGCAGGTACGGGTCCTGGTAGATGGTGAAGTTCAGGGTGCCGTCCTGGACGTTGGGCACCGTCTGGCCGGTGGTGTCGAACCCGCCGGCCGGGATGGTCATGCCCAGCGACTTGAGCTGCGCGCCGAGGTACTCGGTGTCGCCGGAGTCGACGGCGAACGCGCCCTTCAGCGAGGACTTGTTCGCGTTCAGGTACGCCTTCATCGCGGCGGGCTCCACGGACTCCTCGGCGCCGGTCGCCTCCTCGTGCACGGTGTAGTTGCTGCCGAGCACCGACACCGCGCCGTCGTACCGGGGCTGGGTGTTCCCGGTGCCGACCACCGGGGTGAAGATGACGATGTCGCCGCCGTTCGGCACCGCGAGCTTGATCTGCTCGCCCATCGACTGGCCGGAGGAGTAGAGCGACTGGCCGACGTAGCAGAGCCGGTTGGTGCCGATCACCGGCTTGCCGCCGATGTACTCGCCGTCCGCGTTGTAGGTCACCACCGGGATGCCCTTTTCCATGGCGCTCGCCACCGGGGACGTGAACGCCGTGGCGCTGATGGCGGCGAGGGCGATGCCGGCCGCGCCCGCGGCGACCGCGGTGTCGAAGTCGGAGACCATCTGGGAGATGACCGAGTTGTTCGACCCGCCCCAGACCGGCGAGGGCAGCCCGAGCAGCGCGGCCGCGTCCGCCATCGCGTACTGGGTGGGCGTGAAGAACGCGTTGGTCGTGACGTGGTTGACGAAGAAGAACTTCCACGCCGGGGTCTTCGGGAAGTTGCCCGCGACCGCCGCCGCGCCCGACTGCTGCACCGACTCGGTGCTGGTGCTTGACGACGTGCACGCCGTGAGCAGGGCCGAGGCCGCCGCCGTGGCGCTTACCAGGCCGGCGCCCGACAGCAGCTTGCGCCGCGACGGTCCGTCCTTCATGTTCAGCGTCTGTATGGCCTCATCGACCTTGGGGTCGATCTTCTTCATCGCGGACCTCCAGCTGTGTCCCAAAAGGGAACTCCGTAGCCGGGATGTTAACGATCACATCATTGGGTTGTCGAGACGTACCACGTGATAACAGAGACAATAGGGCGACTTCTGGGGACAATCCAGGCTTGTGTGTCCGAAACGTTATCGTTAACGGCCTGAAACGATGCGGACTCTTGACGGCCGCGGCCGTACCCGTCGTGCCTCGCGATATCCGCATCGGGCGGGTCCGGGGCCGGCGCGAGCGCCGGCCGGCCGCCCCGGGCGGCCGGGGCGCTCCCCGGGGCGGCGGTACGCTGGAGAAAGCCTCAATATCTTCTTGGATGTTTCTTTAGATATAATAGAGATTTGCTTATAGCGGATGATTGCGGCCGGGCGGCGCGGTTCCGATGGCGCGGCGGCCACGGGCAGCGCGACGACCGGAGACAGGCACCATGAACTTCCCGAACGCGGACTCCGCACAGCCCGGCGCCGAGTCGGCGGCCGGCGCCCCGGCGGCGGCCGGCGCCGCCCCGGGAGCCGGCCCCGTTCTCCCCGAGCAGAGCCGCGAGGACACCGACGCCGCCTGGGGCGAGTACCCGGAGCGGTCCGACGACCGCCTCTACCGCGACCGCCCGCCGCACTGGGACGACTTCTAGGCGCGCCCACTCCCTGGCGCCCGCCGCCCTGTGCTCGCCATCCGGCGGCCGACGCCGAGCCCAGCCGCGGTAACGGGTCGGTGGAGCAGATCACCTCGACCGGCGAGGATCAGCACCCGGCCGTGCCCTGGCCCGGGTGCGCCTGCGGAACGGCCTCGCTAGGACCTTCCGTCCCCGGTGCGGCCTCGCAACGACTGCGCAACGACCGCGCTACGCTGCGGGACCGTGTCCCCTGACTGGCTTTCCCGGTACCGCGACGGGCAGCGCGCGCTTGTCTGGCATGAACTGCGGCAACTCGGCGCCGCTGTCCGCGAGCCCGGGCTCATCGAGGAAACGCGGCTGGTCTGCGACGAGATGGCCACCCGGGCGCGGCGGAACATCGACGTGATCCTCGGACGGCTCCGCGAAGCCGGCTACCGCTTTCACCAGGGCGACGACCAGACGCCGGTGACGCCGCATTTCCCGCCGACCGCGAGCGCGGGGAAGCACGCCCGCTGGCTGGAGGAGCGCTTCGGCCCGGCGCCCCTGACCCTGCTGTCCTGGGTGCGGATCGTCGGCGACGTCTGGCTGGTTGGCACGCATCCCGGCTGGCCGCAATCCGAGGCCGCCGATCCGCTGGTGATTACGGCGGAGTGGACCGACGGCCGGCCGTGCACCCGCGAGCGCATGGAGGGCCAGTACGAGCTATGGGAAGAGCGACGCGACGAGGACCCGGCTGCGGGCCCGTTCGTGATGCCGCTCGCCCCCGACCGGTTCCACAAGCACGGCGTCAGCGGCGGTGGCGCCTATGGGGTCCTCGTCCCGGACGCGAGCGCCGAGGGGATCTTCGTCGCCGAGACCGAGATGCCGTTCGTGTCCTACCTCAACCTGGTCTTCTCCTGCGGAGGATTCCCCTACCCGGGGCGCCGTTCCAACGACGGGTGGCAGGTGAAGAAATCCCTCGCCGCGGGACTCCTGCCGCTCTGACCGACTACGGCGGCGCCGACGGGCGGTGCCGGACTAGCCGCCGTAGGACGCCGGGAAGCCGGTGCGCCAGGTGGGGTAGCGGAGGGTCCAGCCGAGTTCCTTCTTGGCCTTCGCGTTGGACGCGCCCGTGGCCTCGGTCATCAACGTGAGCGCCTTGCCCATGGCCAGGCGTCCCACCCAGGTGGGCACGTGGTACGGCGGCTTCGCGCCGACGGCGGTGGCCAGGGCGGGCAGCCACTCACGCATCGGGGCGGGTTCGTCGTCCGTGACGTTGTAGATGGCCGGGCCCGGCGCGTCGAGCGCCAGTACGGTTGCCGCCGCCGCGTCCTCCACATGAATGAACGGCATGATGCCGCCTCCGTCCCCGATCAGGGGGAACTGGCGCTTGCGGACGGCCCGCACCATGGCGTCCTCCACACCGTAGAAGCCGCCGTAGCGCAACGCGGTCCCGCCTGCCCCGATGGCTGCCTTTTCCGCGTGCGCCAGGGCCGCGAACCCCAGCCGGAACGACGGCGGGGGATCGGCCACGAGCGGGTCGTCCTCGTGCTTGGCCAGCGTGCCGTCGTGGGCGTACCGGAAGGGCGCGAAGCTCTGGGCGACGAACCTCGGGATGCCCGCCTCGCGGGCGGCGGCCAGGAGATTGTCCGTGCCGGTCGTCCGCAGCTGGTTGGTCGGCGCGAAGACCTTGTCCATGTTCCGGCCGAAGCGCACGCCGGCCAGGGCGGTGGCCTGGTAGACGATCGCCTCGGGCCTGGCCGCGGCGACCAGGGCGCGCACCGCCGCCGCGTCGAGCACGTCGAGCACGGCCGGCTCCGCGCCGAGCGGCCGCAGTTGCCCGGCCCTGGCCGCCGAGCGGGACGTGCCGGTCACCTGGTGGCCCCGCTCGGCCAGTTGCC
>DAHWEX010000567.1 GCA_027326205.1 Actinomycetota bacterium | reverse complement strand
AGCCGCTGCTGGATCGTGGCGTTGGCCAGCCCGGCGCCCGAGTCGATCGCCACCACGTTGGCGCCGCGATGATGCGGCCGTGACGTCAGCTCCCGCACGAAGACGGCGACGTGGGCGCGGCTGGCGGTGACCGGGTCGACGCCTTCCCGCTCGCACACGACCAGGTACTCGGCCAGACCGCGGGCATACGCGTCGATCGTCCTGGGCGCCCGGCCCAGATCGGTCCAGACCTGCAGCCATACCGCCGCCTGCTCGTGCCGGCCGATCACCGGCCACTTCTCCCTCAGCACCACCGTGCCGCTCAAGCCATCTCCCAAGTCCGTGGTTGCACCGAGGGAACATCATCACCCCGGCGGATTCCACGTAACTTTTAAGGCAGTCAAGTGCCAGATGTACGGCCGCGCCAGCTTCGCCCTGCTCCGCAAGCGTATGATCCTGCACCCAGCGTAACCGGCACCACAGAATTCGCGGAAGAGCCTTTTCACGTGGCCGCTAGCACGGGGCAGTGGTCATCTGGAATGACAGCGACCTGCGCTTTCCCGTTGAACAGGCGCGCCTGCACGTGCCCATCGGGGTCGTCGACCCCTCGCGGAACTACCTCGCCGGGGACTTGCGCGGCATCGCCGGTGCCGGCGCTGGCCGACATTGGTGGGCCGGGCTGACATCCGGCGACTTGAGGGCACATCAGCTGCCGGACCCGGTCGGCCCGTACCGGCGCCCGGCGGGCTGGTAGCAGTAGCCTCGTCCCAACGGAAGACCTCACGCGGGAACGGCGTTATAGTAGGTCGATATACCACCCGGCTCCTCATGGGCCGGGTTTTCTTTTGCCCGTTATCACACGGCACCGTGGATGAGACTGGGATCTGGCCGTTGGCTTCCAGGATCGCGCGTGCGGGGCAGGCCTTGGCGGACGGACGGCCTGAGGCTTCTAGGAAAGTGCCCCGCTGAGCGGGCGCGCAGCAGCCGAAGCCCCGTCCGCCGCTCGACGATGTGATCGGCCGTCACGCAGACAACCGAGGTGAGCAGCTCATGGCCGAAGCGAGCGAATTTTCCAGCGCGTCCCGCCCGATGGCCGACGGGGAGGAGATCTTCGATGTCGTGATCGTGGGCAGCGGCGGCGGCGGGCTGGTGGCCGCGCTGGCCGCTCGCGCGGCCGGCCTGCAACCGGTGATCTGCGAGAAACAGCGCGTTATCGGCGGCTCCACCGGGATGTCGGGCGGCATGCTCTGGATACCCGACAATCCGCTGATGAAGGCGGACGGCATCAAGGATTCCTACCAGGACGGACGGGACTACCTGCGGGCGGTGATCGGCGACCCGGACGAGCCTTCGTCGGCTGCCAGGCGCGACGCCTTCCTGGTCAGTGGGCCGCAGATGATTTCCTTCCTCCAGGAGCAGGGGCTCCGGCTGGTCCGGTGCGCCGGGTACCCCGACTACTACGACAACTACCCGGGCGGCAGTGCGGCCGGCCGGTCGGTCGAGGGCATTCCGTGGGACGGCAGGCAGCTCGGCCCGTGGCGGCCGCGGATCATCGGTGGCCTCGGCGAGGGCGTGGGCCTCGCCGTCACCACCGGGGAGATACACACCCTCAACAGCTTCACGCACACGCTGGCGTCCTTCCTGACCACCGCGCGCGTGGTGCTGCGGACGTACGGGTCGCGGCTGCGCGGCCAGGACCTGTTCACCAACGGGAAGTCGCTGGCCGGCCAGCTGACCAAGATCCTGCTCGACCGGGGCGTGCCCATCTGGCTCGACACCGCCGTGGACGACCTGGTGACCGAGAACGGCCGGGTCGTCGGCGTGCGCGCCGTCCGCGAGGGGCGGCCGGTACTGATCCGGGGACGCCGCGGAGTGCTGCTCGCGGCGGGCGGGTACGAGCGCAACCCCGAGATGCGCCTCAAGTACACCGCCGCGACCCAGCCCAACGACGGCCAGCGGTCCTGGGGCAACCCCGGTAACACCGGGGAGGTGCTGGCGGCGGCGATCGCGCTCGGTGCCAAGACCGAGTACATGGACGAGGCCATCTGGCTCCCGTCGCCGCGGGCGGAGCTGGGCGGTTCCAGCCTGACGATCGCGCGTAACTACCCGCGCACCATCTTCGTGAACAACCGCGGCCAGCGATTCGTCAACGAGTCCAACTCCTACGTCGAGGTCGGGCGGGCCATGTACGCCAACGAGGCCGCCCCCTGCTGGCTGATCTTCGACGACGCCTACCGCCGCTCGGTGCCGTGGGTGAACCACCTGCCCCGGTTGCGGGACATCGCCGCGGTGATACCCGGCCGCATGCCGCGGCAGTGGCTGGCGGACGGCTGGATCAAGCGGGCCGCCACCATCGAGGAGCTGGCCCGGCTGACCGGCCTCGACCCGCGGGCGCTGGCCGCCACCGTGCGCCGCTTCAACCGGGGGGCCGTCGCGGGCACCGACCCCGACTTCGGGCGGGGCGACTCGGCCTACAACCGGCACCTGGGCGATCCCGGGCATAGGCCCAACCCGGCCCTCGGCCCGGTCGCCGACCCGCCCTTCTACGCGCTGCCGATCTACCCGGGGGACGTGGGCACGATGGGCGGCGTGGTCTGCGACGCCCGCGCCCGCGTGCTCGACCACGACCGCCAGCCGATCCCGGGGCTGTACGCGGCGGGCAACATGGCGGCCTCCGTCTTCGGGCGCACCTACCCCGGAGCCGGGGCGAGCATCGCCAACACGACGGTGTTCGGCTACATCGCCGCCCGGCACATGGCCGCCTCGGCCCGGGAGGCGGCGGCACCGTGAGCCCGGGTCAGGCCGCGGGAGATCTCCGCCGCCGCCCACAGGACCAGCGGCCGCAGCTCCCTCGCCCGCACCTGGTCCCGCGGCCCGCAGACCGAGACCGCGGCGACGGCCTCGTCCAGGCGGCGGATCGGGGCGGCGACGCACGCGACACCGGGCACGGCCTCGTCCCGTTCGGTGGCGTAGCCCGCGCCGCGTATCCCGGCGATCGCCGCCTCGACCGCGGCCGGCGTGGCCAGGCTCGCCCGCGTTCGCGGGCGCAGGCCCGTCGCCAGATACTCGCTGACCGTGGCCGGGGGCGAGTAGGCCAGCAGCGCCTTCCCGACCGCGGTGCAGTGGGCCGGGAAGCGGCCGCCGACCCGGGAGGGCAGCGTGTCGGCGAACGGGCCGCCGACCTTGTCCAGGTAGACGACATCGCGCTGGTCGAGGACGGCGAGGTGGACCACGTGGCCGGTCCGTTCCCGCAGGTCACCGATGATCGGCCGGGCGACCGACGTGATCCGGTCGCGGTGCGGGACCAGGCTGCCGATTTCGAACATGCGCAGGCCGAGGGCGTAGCCGTCGTCGTGGCGCTCCAGCCAGCGGGCGCTGACCAGCTGCTGCAGGATCCGCTGAGCCGACGAGCGCGGGATACCGCTGCGCACGCTGACCTGTCCGGCGGTCAGGGTTTCGGCGGAGCGCTCGAAGACGCCTAGGATCGCCACGACGCGATCGACCATGCCCGATGGGGCGTCCGGCATGCGGGACCTCCTCGTCTCCGTCGTGCGGTTGACGCGGGGTAACACGGTGCTTCGCTAGCCGGAGACGGGGGCCGACCAGAGGCCGACGAGGGCGTCGACCAGCCCGCTGCCGACCTTCCGCCAGGTCTTTCCCCTGGCCGGGGCGGCATCCGCCAGGCCGCGTTCGAAATCGGCGCAGGTCTGGATGATAATGTGGCCCGCCATCAGCGCTCGCTCACGGAAAACGGGGCCGGGCAGCTCCGCCGTCGAGGCCTCCAGGCCGCGGATGACCCGCTGCAGCGAGGCCGAGACGGCCTCCTCGAGCTGGACTTTCCGCAGCACCGGGTCCGCCATGATCTGCGCGTTCAGGCGGGCGTACCAGGTCGGCGGCCGCCTTACCGCCAGCGTGTCGCTGTACGGCAGAACGAGGCACCTGACCCACTCCCGCAGCTCCGCGGAATCACCGAGCTGGCTCACCATGGCGGCGCGCAAGACCTCGGCTTCCGCGTCGAAGCGGCGAATGAGGGCACGGATCAATTCGTCTTTGGACCCGAAATGGTACCCAACCGCCGACGTGTTTCCCTGGCCCGCGGCGGCGCCAATCTGGCGATTGGAAACGGAAGAGATGCCGTGCTCGGCGAAGAGCCATTCGGCCGCGTCGAGGATCAGCGTTCTGGCCTGTCCTCTTCCCTCCGGCTGGCTCACGCTGTCCCTAGCCTCCTGCCTCTCGACGACGGGCGTCCCGCCGCAGACAGGTTAACGGATGGGGCGGTGATCGGGGATTTCCCGTCATCGGCTGGCTCCGCCCTCGGTTACCCGGCATGTCGTCCTAACCCAGCCGCGGCGCGCGCCCGATGATCTGGGCCGCCTCGAGTTCGGCGATCTCGGCCGCGTCCAGTCCGAGCCGGCCGAGCACCTCGTGGTTGTGCTCGCCGAGCAGCGGAGCGGGGCGGCGATGAAACCGGGCCGGGCCGCCGGACAGGCGCATCGGGATGGTGCTCTGCCGGGCGGGCGGCCCGACCGGGTGCTCGGTCACCTCGAAGAAGCCGCGGTCCCGCAGCGGGGGCAGTTCCGCCTGGCGATGCGGCTGCAGCACCTTCGCCACCGGCACCCCGGCGGCCCACAGCGCTGCCACGATCTCATCCCTGGTCCGGGTCGCGCACCAGGCCGCGAGGTGCTCGTCGATGTCGTCGTGCCGGGCCCGGCGGCCGGCGACGGTGGCTAGCTCCGGGTCGGCGGCCCACGCCGGGTGGCCGAGGGCGGCGGCCAGCGCGGCCCACTGCTCGTCGGTGGCGACCGCGACGGCGACCCACGCGTCCAGGCGGCCGAACTCGTCGGTGTCGGCCGACAGGTACAGGTTCTGCGGGGCCGCCAGCGGTCCCCGGTTGCCGTCCCGCCGCAGCAGCGCGCCGAACGCGGAGAACTCGATCGGCTGCGCCGCGGCGATGCTGATGGCCGCCTCCACCATGGCCGCCTCGACCAGGACGCCCTCGCCGGTGCGGCGCCGGTGCTCCAGGGCGAGCAGCAGCCCGTTGAGCGCGTGCAGGCCGGCGTTCGGGTCGCCGAGCGAGTACGGCTCGACCGGGTTGGCGTCGGGGTATCCGGTCAGCCAGGTCAGGCCGGCCGCGTCCTCGATGACGTAGGCGAACGCCGGGTTGTCCCGCATCGGGCCGGTCAGCCCGAAACCCGGCATGCGGACCATGACGATGTCGGGGCGCAGCGCCCGGACCCGGTCGTAGTCGAGCCCGATCTGGTCGAGGACCCGCGGCGTGTAGCTCTCGACGATGACGTCGCTCGAGGTGATCAGCCGCTCGAGCAGGGCCAGGCCGCGCTCGGTCTGGAAGTCGACCGTGACGCTCTTCTTGTTGGTGTTGAGCGAACGGAAGATGGGGCACTTCTCCCACCACTGGTCCTCGGTCACCGCGATCCCGGCGATCATGCGGGCGCCGTCCGGCCGAGTGGTGGATTCCAGGTGGATCACCTCCGCGCCCAGCATCGCCAGGACGTGCGTGGCGGAGGGGCCGGCCCAGAACGCGGTCAGGTCGAGCACCCGCAGCCCGGCGTAGGGCAGCCGCCCGGCGGCGGCGGAACCACCTGGACGCGGCCTCGCCGCGGCGGCGGTGTCCCGCCAGGTGCCGCTGTGCTCGCCGATCCGCGGGGCCGGCCGGGCGGGGAGCAGCACGTCCGGGGTGAGCCGGTACGGCCCGGCGGGCTGCAGGAACCCGTCGCGCGGGTTGCGCCGGAATACCGTCCGCTCTCGCAGCTGCGCGAGCTCGGTGACGGTCGCACCGCTGCTGACCGGCGCGTTGGGGATGCGGAAAGCCGTGGCCAGGTCCCTGATGTCGGCGACGGTGCGGTCGGCGACCCAGTCGCGCAACTGCGGCGCGTACCGGTGGGTGAGCTCGCCGATGCGGACCGGCGCGGCGGGGTCGGCCCACTCCGGGTGACCCACCATGGCGCACAGGTCGAACCACTGCTGTGCGGTCCCGCACCCGAGGGCGACCAGGCCGTCCTTGGCCGCGGCGACGCCGGGCTGGAACAGCGAGCGCTCGGTCCGCCAGGGCCGGCGCAGCGTCTCGAAGAAGGTCACCGGATAGTAGGTCAGGCACAGCACCGCGACCTCGAGCATCGACAGGTCGACGAGCTGTCCCGCGCCGGTCTGGCGCGCGCCCGCGAGCGCGACCTGGAGGCCGACGGCCGCGTAGGCGCCGGACAGCCACTCCACCACCTGGCCGCCGACGTGCACCGGGGCCCGGTCGGGCGCTCCCCGGCCCAGGCCGACGATCCCGCCGGACCACGCCTGGAGGGTGAACTCGGTGGCGGGCCGGTCCCGCCACGGTCCGTTCCGGCCGAAGGGTGTTATCGCGGCCACCACCAGGTGCGGGTGGGCCGACAGCAGCGACCGGGGCGACCGGCCGTCGGCCGCCGTGGCGGCCGGTCCGGGCGACCACACCACCGCGTGTGCCCGATCGAGCAGCTCGTCAAGGTCCGCCGCCGCCCGTTCGTCGTCCGGTCCGAAGACGACGCTCTGCTTGCCCCCCGCGAGGTAGCCGAACAGCGGGGCGTCCCGGCCGTCGCCGGGCTGGATCCCGGAGGCGGTCCAGCGGCGCAGGGCGTCACCCTCGGGCGGCTCCACCTTGATCACCGTGGCCCCGCCGTCGGCCAGCAGCCGGGTGCAGTACGCGCCCGCGATCCCGCTGGACAGGTCGACCACCAGGTAGCCGCCGAGCGGACCGGGGGCGGTATCGCTCACGGCGGTATCGCTCACGACGGATGCTCCTCGTCGGGCCGGGCGCGGCCCGACCGGCTGAGCCTGAAGTCGGACGGGAATCGCTCGTCATTGTCCTTGACCGCGGTAGTGAGCCCGCGCTCGAGCACGCCCGAGTCGAGCATCATCTCGGTCCGGTCGGGGCGGGCGTAGCGCCCGAGCGACTCGAACAGGCCGGTCAGCATCGACCCCAGTTGCTCGCCCTGGAACTGCTTGTACAGCTCGAAGAAGAGCTTCTGCTGGAACACCGTGTCCGTCGGCCGGTTGCGCGAGCAGGCCAGCGCGTACTTCTCGGTCTCGGCCTCGAGCTGGTCCCGCGGGACGACCTTGTTCAGGAAGTCGCAGTCGTACATCTCGGCCGCGGTGAACGGGCGGCCGGTGAAGACCATCTCCTGGAACTTCCGCAGCCCCATCGTCTGCACCCAGGTCCACATGCGGGGGCCCCAGCCCTGGTAGCGGAACGAGGCGTGGCCGAACAGCGCGTCGTCGGACGAGATCACCAGGTCAGCGTCCCCGGCCTGGTAGAAGTGCCACCCGTAGCAGTAGCCCTTGACCTCGACGATGCTGATCTTCTTGAACTCCTGCAGGCTCCGGCAGCCGCCGCGGGCGCTGGCGAACCACTGCCCGAGCTGCCCGCCGCCGCGGAACGAGTCGGCCGGCGGCAGCCGTACGTCGTCGTCCGCGGTGAGGTGGTACTCGGCCAGCCGGGGGCCGTCGTCCTCGCCGTTGAGCGCCGCCATGAACTCCGGCAGGTCCACCCCGCTGCCGAAATCCTGGCCCAGGCCGCGGATGACGAGCACCTTGACGTCGTCGTCGATGTTCGCCCGGTGCAGCAGCTCGGCGTAGCGCAGCCGGGCCGCGCTGGTGGGCGCGTTCAGCCGCTCGGGCCGGCTGAGGGTGATGGTGGCGATCTTGGTGGCCGGGTCCTTCTGGTAGACGACGATGTCGTCCGGACTGGGGTAGGCGGCAGCGGGCAAGGAGGCTCCTCGGAGTAGCTCGGTTCAGCCGACGGGGGCGCTGGTCAGCAGTTCGGGACCGTCCCGGGTGACCAGGACGGAGTCGCGGCGGAGGGCTGCCCCGGTGCCCGCTTCCCACACGTAACCGGTGAGCGCCAGCACCATGCCCGGCTCGAGGCGCTCGGCCGTCGCGGTCCGCGGCAGCGCGCCCGTCACCACCGGCGGGTCCCAGCCGAGGCCGAGCCCGCGCGCGACCGGCATCGGCGGCAGCGGCTCGCCCGCCCCGGCGTAGCCTGCCAGCAGGTCGCTGGCGGGAGCCCCCGGGCGGCAGGCGGCGAGCAGCCGGTCCCACACCCGGTCGCAGCGCGCGGCCAGCGCCCGCGGCACCGCCCCGCCCACGGCATGGGTCCGGCCGACCTCGGCGATGTAACCGTGCGCGACGACCCCGGCGGTGAAGGCGACCAGGTCGCCTGGTGCGGCCCGGCCGTCACCGCCCGCCCGCCGCCAGCGATGCTCCGTGCTGGTGACGCAGACCGCGTCCTGGACCGCGGGCGTGGTGACCCCGCCCGCGGCGGCGGCCTCGAGCAGCACACCGGACAGTTCTTTCCCGGTAACCCCGGGCCGCAGCTCGGCCACCGCCTTCGCCAGGCTGGTCTCGGCCACCGCAACCGCCTGGCGCAGCACGTCCAGCTCCGCGGCGGTCTTGATCCGGCGCGCCGCCCGCATCGCGACTTCGCCGTCGACCAGTTCGGCGGCGGGAAAGGCGGCGGGCAGCAACCGGGCGAAGGTCGGCGACAGGGTGTCGGTGCCCACCCGGCGGCCCTCGGCGCTGCCCTCGATGCGGCGCAGCACCTCGATCGTGTTCATCGGGTTCCAGGTGAGGCCGAACAGGTTCTCCCGGGGAATGTCCTCCGGTATCCCCTCGTCCCAGGTGCTGAGCATGTGGATGGACCCGGTCGAGCGGACCAGGACGCAGGCGGGACCGAACGACGACGTGCCCGCCAGCCAGAGGGTGGTGGCGCCGGTCACGTAGCGGACGTTGGCCGTCCGCCCCAGGACGAGAACGTCGAGGTCGTGCGCTGCCATTTGCGCCAGCGCGCGTGCGCGCCGCCCGTGGCGGAGCGCCGGGCCGTGCGGCTCGACGTTAGTCGCCATAGGGGGTATAGGGGTAGTCGGTGAGCGGGAGGTAACCGTCGTCGGTGATCAGCATGACTTCCTCAGCGCGGTAGCCGCCGGTGCCGTCTTCCCAGATGACCGGCTCGAGGACGAGGATGTTGCCGGGCTCGAGGACCACGCTCTGATCGAACTGGTCGCCCAGGTCGGTGCCGACGAACGGCATCTCCGCCGCGTCGACCCCAAGACCGTGCCCGAGGTAGAAGTGCCTGACCCAGGGCCGGGTGCCATCGCCGTGGGCTTCGACCGCCGCCTTGGTCAGGTCGGCCCCGGTCGCGCCGGCCCGGGTCACGTCGCGGACCGCGTCGACCACCTCCGTCCAGCGGCGGTACTGCGCCCGCTGGCGGGGTGACGGGTCCTGGCCGACCAGCCAGGTCCGGCCGAAGTCGGAGCAGTACCCGCCCCAGCTGATGCTGACGTCGATCCAGAGCACATCGCCCCGGACGAGCTCGCGCTCGGTGGTCAGCAGCGGCAGGGCCAGGTCGCCGTGGCTGGTCCAGACGCCTTCGGCCCGGCTTGGCGGCATCACCTGCCAGATCGGGTCGAGCAGGTTGGCGGTCGCGCCGAGCTGGAACGCGCGGCGGACGAAGCGGCCGGACAGGTCCACCTGGCGGACGCCGGGCGCGAGCGCGCGCTCGACGTCGGCCATCGCCTCCTCGGTGATCCGCAGGGCCCGCCGCATGCAGGCCACCTCATCCGGGGTCTTGACCGCCTTGGCCGCGGGGACGATCCTGCTCGCGTCGGCCGGGCCGTGCGGGAACAGGCGGCGGGAGCCGCGGCGCATGGCCCCGGTGATCTCGTCCACGGCGATCACCGCGCCGGGCGGCACCAGCCCGGCCAGCTCGCGGGCGAAAAGCTCCACGCCCTCGTCGTACTCCAGGTACACCGGGTCGTGCAGGTAGCCGTCGGGCAGTTCCGGGCCCGGCCCCGCTCCCTCGCGGTACGGCATGAACAGGTGCGGCACCGGGTCGTCGGCCAGGATCACCGCGACCGGCCGGTCCACGTGCGACAGTCCCGAGTCACCGAGCGGCCAGCTCACGCCGGTGGCGTAGCTGACGTTGCTGTTGCCCAGCAGGACCAGGGCGTCGGCGCCGTCGCGGGCCATCGACGCGCGGAGCCTGCGTCCCGTTTCCCGGCGCATGCGGGCGATGTCGGGGACGTCGGGAAGGTCAGTGACGGTCACGGTCGCCTCATTGGATGCCGAGGAAGGCTTGCACGTTGGCGCTGACGATCTGCTCCGCCCGCTCCGAGCCGACGGAATCGACGACCGATGACAGCGACCGCCGGGAGTAGCCGAAGGTGCTCTCGTTGTGCGGGAAGTCCGAGGACCACATGATCCGGTCCTCGCCGATCTGGTCGATCAGGCTGAGCCCGAGCGGGTCCACCATGAACGAGGAGTACATGTGGGTCCGCCAGTAGTACCGGACGTCGTGCTCCACCGCCCGGTTGGTCATGTGCCGGTAGGACGCCAGCATGTGCTCGGCGTCCTGCAGCGCGGCGGGAACCCAGTTGACCCCGCCCTCGAACCACCCGATCGTCAGCCCCGGGTGGCGGTCGAGGATGCCGGAGAAGAGGTACTTGCCGAACACCTCGCGGAACGAGGCGACCTGGCAGATCATCGCCACCAGCATCATGTTGTGCTCGCAGGGCGTGCTCAGCCCGGTCTCGCCGATGTGGTGGGAGACGGGGATGCCGGACTCCTCGATCGCGTCCCAGACCCCGGTCATCGCGGCGGCGCCGTAATCGATCGGCTGGCCGTCGTCGTCCTTGCCCGGGGACAGCGGCAGCAGGAACGTGCGCACGCCGAGCGCCTTCAGCTCGGTGAGCGTGCGGTTCGCCCCCTTGGCATCCCACCAGTTGATCAGCCCGACACCGTAGAAGCGTCCGCCGGACCGTTCCTGCAGCTCGGCGAGGTACTCGTTGTAGACGCGGAAGCACGCCTCCCGCAGCGCCCGGTCGGGAAAGTGCAGCAGCGCGAGCAGGGCGTTGGGAAAGGCGAGTTCCCGCTCGACGCCGTCCGCGGCAAGCTGCTCCAGCCGCGCGTCCAGATCCGCGGTGCTCGAGCCCGGCAGCGGGTCGTACTGCATCAGCACGTGGCTGAACTGCGGCGGCAGGAACGAGCTGCCGCCGGCACCGAGCTCGAAGGCGCCCTCGCGGTACCAGATGCGCGGCGCGCTCTCCCGCATCGAGGCGGGCAGTCGCTGGTAGAAGATGTCCTCGGCCAGCGAGATGTGGTTGTCCGCGGAGAACACCCGCGTGCCGGCCGACAGGCCGACCGGGCCGGCCCCGGAGGCCACCCGGTCCTTGGGCGCGCCGAACCCTCCCGGCGGGTAGAACGCGGTCGGTTCGGTCTGGGTCGTCATGAACAGGAGTGGAACACTCCTCCGCAATGCTGTCAACCACGTGACTTAAAAGTTTTCAGCGAGACCGATCGCAGAGTTCATATAAATAGCACTCAAGCAGCCACTTCAGCATCCGCACGAGTTTCCACACATCAGTCAATTGACTCAACTGGCTCGATCGAGTTACGGTCACCGTCAGGCGGCCGAGGACAGGAGAGCTACTCATGAGAGTCGCGGTGGACCAGAACAAATGCATCGCGGCAGGCCAGTGCGTGGCGGCCAATCCCGACGTCTTCGATCAGCGGGACTCCGACGGCGTCGTCGTGCTGCTCGAGGCCGCGCCCGACGCCGGCCAGGAGGACGGCGTGCGGCGGGCGGCCGCGGCCTGTCCCGCGCTGGCGATCCAGGTTCAGGGCTGACCCCGGCCGGCCCGGCAAAGGAGCACGATGTCCTCTTCGCAGGTGCAGGACCCGACCGGCACCGCCGACGCCCCGTTCTTCCCGATGAGCAGGAAGCCGGGCTGCCCGTTCGACCCGCCGCCGCCGCTGCGGGAAGCGGCCGCGAGCCACCCGGTCTCCCGGGTCACGATCTGGAACGGCAGCACCCCGTGGATCATCACCGGTCATGCGGAGCAGCGGGCCCTGCTGTCCGACCCCCGGGTGAGCGTGAACGACCGGCTGCCCGGGTTCCCGCACTGGCACGCGGGCATGGAGCAGGTGTCGACGCGGCGGGCCCCGTCGGTGTTCAACACCGACCCGCCCGAGCACACCCGGTTCCGCCGGATGATGACCGCCCCGTTCACCTTCAAGCGGGTCAACGCGATGCGGGCGGTGGTACAGGAGATCACCGACGACCTCATCGACCGCCTGCTGGCCGGCCCCCGGCCGGCCGACCTGGTGGAGGCGATCGCGCTGCCGCTGCCGACCCGGATGATCTGCGCCATCATGGGCGTACCGCAGGCGGACCACGCGGCGTTCGCGGCCCAGGCGTCGGTCGGGATGAAGCGGGACGTCACCGTGCAGGCCCAGGTGGAGTCCTTCCGCTGGCAGCACGACTACCTCGCCGACCTGGTCCGGGCCCGGGCGGCGGAGCCGCGCGACGATATGCTCTCCGACCTGGCGCAGCGGGTGACCGACGGCGAGATCACGGTCGAAGAGGCCGCCGCCATGGGGGTAGGGCTCTTCGTGGCCGGCCACGAGACCAGCGCCAACATGATCGCGCTGGCCACCGTGGCCCTGCTCGAGCACCCCGGCCAGCTCGCCCTGCTGCGAGAATCCGACGACCCCGGGCTGGCGGCGACGGCCGTGGAGGAGCTGCTGCGCTACCTCGGCATCGTCCACATGGCCCAGCGGCGGATCGCCACCGACGACATCGAGATCGGGGGCCAGACCATCAGGGCCGGCGAGGGCATCCTGATCGAGCTCGCCTCCGCCAACCGCGACCCGCGGGCCTTCCCCGACCCCGACGTTCTCGACCTGCGTCGGCCGGCCCCGGCCCACCATGCGTTCGGCTTCGGCCTGCACCAGTGCGTCGGCCAGCAGCTCGCGCGGGTCGAGCTGCAGGTGGTGTACGGGACGCTCTTCCGCCGCATCCCCACCCTGAGCCTGGCCACCACCCTCGACGCGATCGAGTTCAAGCACGACGGCATCGCCTACGGCGTCTACCACCTCCCGGTGACCTGGTGATCCGGGTGAACATACAGGAGCTAGCCGGGCGGGTCGCGATCGTCACCGGCGCGGCCGGCGGCCTCGGCCGCGGTATCGCCCAGCGGTTCGTGGCCGCGGGGGCGCGGGTGGTCATCGCCGACCAGAACGCCGGGGCGGGCAAGGAACTGGCCGAGTCGCTCGGCCCGGCGGCGCTCTTCCGCGCGGTCGACGTGGCCGACCCGGGCGACGTCGGTGACCTGGTCGACTTCACCCTGGCCGCGTTCGGCGGACTGCAGGTGATGGTGAACAACGCCGGCGTCTCGGGCACGATGCACCGCGGCTTCCTCGACGACGACCTCGCCGACTTCGGCGCGGTGATGGGGGTGAACGTGCTCGGCGTGCTCGCCGGGACCAGGCACGCGGCCCGGCACATGGCCACCGCCGGCGGCGGGTCGATCATCAACGTCAGCTCGATCGGCGGCCTGAACGCGGGCCGGTCGGTGATCATCTACCGGGCCTCCAAGGCGGCCGTGATCCACGCCAGCAAGTCGGCCGCGATCGCTCTGGCCGAGCACGACATCAGGGTCAACTGCATCGCGCCGGGCAACATCGCGACCCCGCTGCTCGCGAGCTCGGTGGCGGGACAGGCCGACGCGGACGCGACGGTGGCGGCGACCCGGCAGAAGATGGCCGCCCTGCGGCCGCTGCGGCGCGAGGGCACCGCCGCCGATGTCGCCGAGGCGGCGCTGTACCTGGCGAGCGACCGGTCGGCCTATGTGACCGGCATCGTCGTGCCGGTCGACGGCGGCTCGGCGGCGGGCGCCGCGGTCGACTTCGACCGGCTGGCGCGGCTGGGCACGTCCCCGGCGCCGCCGCCATGACCGGGGACCGCACCCGGCCGGCCGGGGCGGGCAAGGCCTCGACCCGCGAGCTGATCCTCGACACCGCCGAGCGGCTGTTCGCGGAGCAGGGGATCTTCGCGACGTCCAACCGGCGCATCGCCGAGGCGGCCGGCCAGGGCAACAGCTCGGTGGCGGGCTATCACTTCGGCAGCAAGGCCGATCTCGTCCGGGCGATCACGCGCCGCTTCACGGCCGAGGTGGAACGGTCCCGGGTAGGGCTGCTGGCCGGCCTGGACGGCTCGGCCGGTCTCGCGGAACTGCTCGGCTGCCTGGTCCGGCCGTGGACGGACCGGTTCGAGTCGCTCGGCCCGCACTCGTACTTCGCCCGGGTGTGCGCCCAGGCGATGAACAGCCCCGCCCTGCGGCCGATCGTGGTCGAGGAGGGCAGCCATTCGGGCTCCCTGAAGCGAACCTGGGAGGCGCTCGGCCGGTACCTTCCCGGCGGGGCCGACCTGAGCACCGAGATCCGCCGGGGCGTGATGCAGCACCTCATCGTCTTCGTCTGCGCCGAACGCGAGAGCGCGCTGGCCGAAGGGCGTCCCACCAGCAGGCAGACCTGGACCGATGAGGCCAACGGCCTCATCGACGCCCTGTACGGGATCATGACCGCCCCGCTGGCCGATCTCTCCCCGTCGCCCGTCCGGAGCAGGCCGTACGGGCGGGTCACCGAGGACGGGGCCCATGCGATCCCTGAGTGACCTGTTCCGCAACTTCCTGCAGCTCGGGTACGTGACCGACGACATCGACGCGGCGGCCGCCTTCCTCCAGTCGACGATGGGCGCGGGCCCGTGCTGCACGAGCTACGCGTCGTCGCTCGGCGGCGGGCGGCCCCCGGTCGGCGGGCACCCCCCGAGGAGCGCGTTCGTGGTGGTCGACGGCGTGCCCGCCGACGAGTGGCGCATCGACGTCGCGCTGGTCAACGCGGGCTCGACCAACCTGGAGATCATCCGCCCGGTCGGCGGCGCCGTCGGTCTTTACCGGGACGCGGTCCGGCCGGGCGAGCCGGCCACGCTGCATCACGTGGGTTTCGCGGTCGATGACTTCGACGAGGCCTCCGCCGTCGTCGCGGCCAGCGGCCGGAGCTGGAAGCAGTTCGGTGACAGCGGCGAGATCCGGTTCGGCTACCTCGACCTGCGCGCAGAGCTCGGCCACTTCGTGGAGGTCATGGAACTCGGGCAGCCAGCGGAGCGGTGGCTCGCGCGGATCGATGCCGCCGCGGGCGGGAAACGGCCAAGCGTGAATCGGCCAGCAGGACAGTCGTGAAGGAGCGTGTGATGTCAATGCCCCAGGTGCTCGAACCCCGGCTGCGCCACCCGGCGCCATCGCGCGGCCGAACCCCCTGGTTCGAAGGTGACGTCGCCCCCGAGAAAGTCCCGGAGAAATACCGGCTGGGGCGCGCGTTCGTGCCCAAGACCCGGTACCTCGATCCGGAATTCCTCCGGGTCGAGCTGGACAAGCTCTTCACCCGGACCTGGCTGATGGCCTGCCGGACCGAGGAACTGCCGAAGGTCGGCAGCTTCGTCGAGTACGAGATCGCGTCGCACTCGATCCTGGTGGTGCGGACGGCCAAGGACTCGATCGGGGCGTACTACAACGCCTGCCGCCACCGGGGCACCCGGCTGGCGTGCGGCCGGGGCCGGGTCGGCTCGTTCATCTGCCCGTTCCACGGCTGGCGGTGGAACCTGGACGGCTCCGTCCGGCTGGTGCTCGACCGCGAGGAGTTCGTGCCGCGCTCGGACGACGACCTGGCCCTGGTCCGGCTGCGGGCCGAGGAATGGGCCGGGTTCGTGTTCATCACCATGGACCCGGGCGCGATGCCGCTGCTGGAGTACCTCGACCCGATCCCGCGGATCTTCGCGCCGTTCCAGCTCGACCACATGCGCTACCGGTGGATGACCGGCGTGCTGCTGCCATGCAACTGGAAGACCGCGCTCGACGGCTTCCTCGAGGCCTACCACGTGCCGGGAACGCACCCGCAGCTGTTCCGGCCGGACAAGTCGAACACGCACCTGGCCACACTGAAAGAGATCGACAACCGGATCTGGTCCCCCACCACCAGCTACGAGCGGCACGCGCACTACTCCAGCGTCGGGCGCAAGAAGCAGAGCGCCGCGGCCGAATCGGCCAAGGACCCGGCGCGGCGGGAGACCAGCGGCGTCACCGACGAACGGCTCGCGGTCGCGCTGGCCGTGCAGTACATCCACGAGGACATGCGCGGCCTGGAGAACGAGCGCAGCTGGCGGGCGGCCGAGGCGCTCAAGACCGCCGACGTCCCGGCTGGGACGAGCGCCGGCGAGTACTACCTCCAGCTCTACCGGGAGCTGTCGCTGGCCGAGGGCTACGACTGGCCGGTGATCACCCGGCAGCAGTGGGCCGAGGCGGGCACCGCGTGGAATGTCTTCCCCAACACGATCCTGCTGCCCAACCAGGGGTCGATCTTCGGCTACCGGGCCCGCCCCTACGGCCCGGACCCGGACCGCTGCCGGTTCGAGATCTTCAGCCTGGACCAGGTCCCGGTGGCGGACTACGGCAAGCCGCGCGACTTCCGGCCGGAGTTCTTCGCCGACTACCGCGACGCCGGCCTGGGCGTGGTCTTCAACCAGGACATGGCCAACGCCCAGGAGGTGACCGTGGGCATGCACTCCCCCAGCTTCGACGGGCACCGGCTGAGCGAGGAGCAGGAAATGACCATCTACAACCACCACCGGGTGGCCGACCGGTTCTTGTGGGCCGACTGATCCGCGGACGCGATCGCTGCCGCGGTCACCCCGGTCCGTTCGGTAAAAGAAATGCCTTTTTGCCGAACGGACGCGTGGTTCCACCCTCGACGCGAGCGGCAGCGGGGGAGGTGCGGTCAGAAGCCGCCTCCGCCGTAATTGTCACCGCCGCCGAAATCTCCGCCGCCGAAGCTGTCACCCCCGCCGAAGTCACCGCCGCCGTCATCACCGCCGCCGAAGCCGCCCGGATAGCCGCCATCGCCGTAGCCGTAATCGTTGGTGATGACGGGCGGGGTGGCGAGCGCCTCCCCGAGCAGGAAACCGGTGAGCATGGGGCCGCCGTAGCCGAAGCCGCCCCAGTAGGCCGGGGCGAAACCGGAGTTCACGTACACGACCCGGCCGCCGGAGCGGTCCGCGACGGTGCGCATCTCCGGCTGGTCGCCGCGCGCGGTGACGGCCCGGTGAGCGTGCAACTGCGGCCGACGGCACACCGCTTCCAGGCCGGGAACCGGGTACGGCTCCTCCTGGCCGGCGGCTCCCACCCGCAGTTCGGGCGCAACCTCGGCACCGGCGAGAACCCCGGCACCGGCACCACCGTCAAGCCGTCGCGGCACACCATCGCCGCGGGCTCCCGGCTAACCCTGCCGGAGAACAAGGCTCCATGAGAGGAATCGTTATGGGGGCACAGGGCCTTTCAATCCCCAGGGACTGGGACGACATCACTCCGGAATGGATGACGGCCGCCCTCTCCGGACATTTTCCAGGCGTTGAGGTCTCCGCGGTCAATCTGCTGATGCGAACTGACGGGACCAACAAGCGCGCCCGGTTTGGCGTCGAGTACTCGTCGGGATCTGGGCCAGCGCAGGTCTTCGCCAAGGCCCCCGATCCGGGACACGCTGAGCTGAACAACGCCACCGGCGGGCTCTTCAATGAACCACGTCTCTTCCAGACAGGAGTAGCGCTGCCTGTCGACCACCCAACGCCTTACCTGAGCCTCATCGACGAATCCGCCCTCAACTACATCATCGTCATGGAAGACGTCACCACACGGGCGGCCGATCCGCTCAATGCCACCCGGGCGATGACAGTTGAACAGGCGGTCAACGGAGTGCGCGCCCTGGGTCGCTTGCACACCAAGTACTGGGGACAGCGCATTGCGAACGAGCCCGCACTCGGGTGGGTCCAGCCCTACGTCGCGTGGGGACGCATGGGGAGCAAGATCCCAGTGGCCATCGAGCTCATGGGTGACTCGTGCCCGGACGAGGTCCGTGCCATGACGGTCAAGGAGATCATCGAGGACACCTGGGTTCCCTATATCGGATCCCTGAGCACCTCGCCCCAGACCTTGCTCCACGGCGACGCGCACATTGGCAACACCTACCTCCTTCCCGATGACGAGGTCGGTTTCCTCGACTGGCAAGTGGTGCGCCGCGGAAACTGGTCGGTTGACGTCGGCTACTTCCTCCAAGGAGCACTTTCCCTAGAGGACCGGCGCCAGAGTGAACGAGACATCCTGGAGGAGTACCGTGCTGCGCTCGACCTGCCAGCGCAAGAACGGCCTTCCGCGGAGGAGGCCTTTCTCCGCTACCGGGCCTCAGCCAGTCATGGACTTGCCCTGTGGCTCTCGACACTGAGCACCCCCGACTGGCAAGCACGCGAGGTGAGCCTTTCCCTCGCTCAGCGCTACTCGGCCGCGTTTGTCGACCTGGAATCTCGTTCCGCAGTCTCCGCCGTGTGAACGCGGCCGCCTCCCGGTTCCACTTCGATCCGCCGATCCGCACCGGGTTCTGCGCAGCCCGGCACCGCCAGGCCCGGTAGTCCGCCAGGTCCTGCTCAGCTTCCCGGGTCAGCGGCCCGACCGGCGCAGCCCGGAAAGGGCGGCGGCCCCGGCCAGGTAGTCGCGCGTCCAGGTCAGGCCGCCGTCGTCAGCCACGCAGACCTGCCCGCCGCCCTCGCCAGTCCCGGGAACCGTCGCGACGATCTCGTCGAAGGCGGTCTCGTCGCAGTAGACCGCCAGCTCCACATCCAGG
>DAHWEX010000559.1 GCA_027326205.1 Actinomycetota bacterium | reverse complement strand
GAGTTCGAGGAGACCCGGGTGTGGCCGGGCCTGCGGGTCGCGCTCACCGCGGAGACGGCGGCCGAGCTCGGCGCCAAGATCGCCGGCGGCAAGGCCAGCGCGCCCACCCGGCCGCACCCGCACACGCCACCCACCCCCGGCATGCTCAAGACGACCGGGCCCGTGGCGGCCGCGGCGGACAAGGTCCGCGACACGATCACCGGCCGAGGCACCGACTAACGCAAGCCCGGCTAGCACCTGCCGCCCGCTCCCGGGCAGGGCGGCAGGTGCTTAACCAAGGGCGGGGACCCGTTCCGGCGGAACGGTCAGGCGCCCGGCTTGCCGCGCAGCCGCGAGCAGCCGGGGTGGAGTCCCAGGCCGGCTCGCCGTGCGTCCAGGTTTCAAGGTCCGGAACCAGCAGCCGCTCGCCCCCCAGGACGAAGACGGCCACGGTAGCGGCCGCTCCCGCGGCGGCGATGGCCAGGCAGATCCAGACGGCCGTCTCGGTCCCCGCCGCCACGCTGGCGCCGACCGCGGTCGGCGCGTACAGCAGGACGGGCGCCCTGCACCGCCAGGACCGTCCCGAACGCGTAGGCCCCGTCAGCCAGGCCGGTCGCGAGCGCGAGCCCGGACTTGCTCAGCCCGAGATCCTTAGACAGCAGCGGTAGCAACGGGTACTTGCGGCACGAGGCGCTAGCCCGCGCCGGGCAGGCAGGCCTGGAGGGTCCCGTCGGTGATGCGGGTGCGGAAGACTGGCTGGGGGGCGGTGGCGGGGCCACGCGCGACGGTGCCGTCGCTGACCCGGAAGGTGCTGCCGTGCCACGGGCAGGTCAGGCAGCCGTCGCGGTAGTCACCCTCGGCCAGCGGCCCTGACAGGTGGCTGCACCGGCCGGCGAGGACGTAGACGCCCTGCTCGTCGCGGACCACGACGACCGGGACGTCGCCGAGCGTGCGCCTGACCGGCTGCCCGGCGGCGAGCCCGGCCAGCTCAGCGGCGGCCATGAGGCAATGCCAGCCGGGTTCGGTCAGGTGCGGGACCGGCTCGGCCTGGTTGGCCCCTGCGGACTGGCGGAACGCGAGGTGCCCGCCGAGCATCCCGCCGGCCGACGCCGCGGTCAGCCCGGCCAGCCGCAGGCCCCGGGCGGCGCGGGCAGGGGCAGCAGCCGACGCCGCGTAAAGGGCAATGGCGGCCGTGTTCGCGAGCGCGTGGACGACCCCGACGCGCATCTGCTGCTCGTGCAACTCGGACCAGTCGGCCGAGCCGGCCAAGGCGGCGGGCACCGCGGCGGCTAGCCCCGCCAGGACGAGCCGCCGGGAGGCGGCTGCCGCGCCGGGGACTGTGCCGGGCCACGCGTCGAGCAGGCTGGCCGACAGCCAGGTACCCATCGGGACCTGGGCGAGTACGGGGTGAAGCGGGTGGCCGAGCCATACCCCGTGCAGCGCGTCGCGGACCCGGCCGGGAGGCAGGAGCCGCGCGGCGCGCTGCGCCGGCCCGGCCAGCCGGTCCAGGGCGCGGGCGCGTTCCAGGGAACTGATGAGGGACATGGGCGGGTGCTACCCCGAAGCCGGCCGTCAAACGTCCCTGATGGCTGCTGTGCCATCAGGCGGGGGTCCCGTCTGCCTCGGCGTCCAGCCCGGCGAGGTAGTCACCGAAGCCGCGCGGCGCCCGGCCATCGCGCCGGGCCGAGGTGACCACGGTGAGGGCGCGGGTGCGCAGGACCCGGCGGCCGGCCGCGTCCAGTGCCGCGACGAGGGCGCGGTCTTCCCCGGTGGGGACGTCGGGGAAGCCGCCGGCCCGCAGGTAGGCGGCGGCGCGGAATCCGAGGTTGGCGCCGTGCACATGGGGGTGCGGCCCGGTTCCCCGGCCGTAGCGCCTGCGGAACAGCGAGCGTGCTTCCGGGTGTCGGTCTGACCAGTCGGCAACCCGGATCGTGCCCGCCACCGCGTCCCATCCCCGGTTCGCGTAGCGGGCCTGATCGCGGAGCCAGCAGGGCGGGACGAGCGTGTCAGCGTCGGTGGTGGCCACCCAGACCTCGGCCGGGTCCAGGTGGCTGGTTCGCCGCAGCACCTCCGCGACCCCGGCCGCCCGCGCCGCGCCGGCGCGCTGCGAGTCGATGGTGACGACAGCGGCGCCGCCGCGCCGCGCTACCTCAACGGTGCGGTCGCGGCGCCTGTCCGCGACCACCACCAGGTGCACCCGGGCACCGCGCAGCGCCCGCGCCGCGCGGTGGAGGCTCGCCAGGCACCCGGGCAGCAGATCCTGCTCGTCGTGCGCGGGCACGACGACGCCGACCGAGCGGATCACGAGATCCCGCCGGTCTGCGCGACGGACCGCAAGTCGCCGTCGGCGCGGGCGTACACCTCGGCGGTGAAATCCGGGTCGCGGTAGCCCGCCAGCCGGGCCAGTGCCGGGTGCGCGGCCAGGTCCTCGTGCACCTCGTCGCCGGTGCGGGGGTGGTCGGGCGCGGGGTGCCGCCAGTGCACCGCGAGGAGCTGCCCGCCGGGGCGCAGCGATCCGATGCCGAGGCCGAGGACCTGGCCGAGGTCGGCGTCGTCGAAGTAGTAGAGCAGCTCGGACAAGACGATGAGGTCGAACGAGCCCGGCGGCCACTGGCCGGGAACGGCTCGCTGCTCGACCCGGACACCGGGCAGCCCGGCGGTCCTGGCCCGGGCCGAGCTGACCGCGTCCGGGACCGCGTCGCAGGCGAGCAGGGCGTCGCAGCGCGGTGCGAGCATGGCGGTGAGCACCCCGATCGAGCAGCCCGGCTCGAACGCCCTGCCGTAGCGCTGTCTGGGCAGCAGGGCGGTGCTGACCGCGTACTTGCGGGCCTCGTACCAGCGCCCGGCCAGCCCCCGGGGATCGGCGCAGGCAGCGTAGAGGTCACGGAAGTACGTGGGGTCAAGGGTCACCGGAACAGGACCTCCACCGGCCGGGTGAAATGGGCGATCATGCCCGGGGACAGCACCGGGCCCAGGCCATGGCCCCGGTCTTGCACCTGGCTGGCGAAGCAGCGGATCGCCGTGCGCTTCCTGCTGGCCGCCCGCGGCGGGAGCGGGACGCGCAGCGCCCGCTCCCACGGCACCCGGGGATCGGCGGGCAATGCCCAGTGCCACATCCAGACCGGGTAGCGGTACACCGGCCCCGGAGCCGCCCGCCGCGCGGCCCGGCCCGCCGCCTCATGATCGGGGTGCAGGTCACGCTCCCACGGGGCCAGGCACAGGTCGAATCCCGCGACCAGCGGAGCGAGCGCCGCCGTCAGCTCGTCCTCCCGGGCGGCCAGCCCGCTGTCGGGCAGGCGGAGCCGGATCACCTCGGCCGCCCCGGCGCCCAGCGCGCGCAGCGCGGCGGCCGTCTCGGCCGTCCGCCGCCGGGCGAGCACGGCCGGCGAGGCGTGACCCCGGTGCGAGCGCTCTCCGTCGCTGACGGCTATCAGCCGTAGCCGGGCGCGCGACGCGGCCAGCACAGCCACCAAGCCGCCGGCGCCGAGTACCTCGTCGTCGGGGTGCGCGGCCACGACCACGGCGCTGGTCACGCCGCCCAGGCCGACGAGGCCGTTGCCGGGAAGCGTGCTCAGCCACGGCCACGCCGCCCAGGTCCGCTCGCCGGTGCCGGGCGCGTCGATCGGGTGCAGGCGGCGGGGTGGCTCGCTCACCACGCGGCGCCGTGCTCGGTGACCAGCTCGCCGAGCAGGGCCAGGTCCCGTTCGGCGTGGTGCTGGCGCAGGTACACGGTCAGGTCGGCGACCGCCCGGGAGTGCGCCTCGTCATGGCTCAGCGGCCCGGCCCCGAGCGCGCGCCCGGTCCTGGCCAGCACGTCGCTGGCGGCCGCCTCGGCCAGCGCCCTCACCCGCAGCGCGCGCAGCGCGCCCTCGCCGCGCAGGTCACCGGGGTCGGCGTCGATCTCCTCGGCCGCCCTGACGAGCGCGGCCCGCGTCGTCCTCAGCGCGATGTCGACCGCGCCCAGGTGCGCGAGCGCGTGCGGGCCGACGTCCCTTTTGGCGGCGGCGCGGGCCAGCGTCCGGCCCACCCCCCGCGCCCCGCCGTACCAGCACGCCGCGACCCCGGCGCCGCCGTGGCTGAACCCCGGCCGGCCCGTGTACGCGCCCGGCGGCCCGACGGGCTCGGCCGGGACGGCGGGGAAGCCGACGTCCAGGGTGTCGCTGCCGGCCATCCCGGTGGCGGGCCAGCTGCCTTCCTGGGGCTCAAGGTCCTCCACCGCGACGGCGAACAGCCGTTCCTCGTCACCGGCCTTGGCGGTGACGAGAGCGTCGGTGCAGACGCGGGCCCCTGAGCAGTACTGCTTGGTGCCGCGCAGCAGCCAGGCGACGCCGCGACGGGTGGCGGTCACGCCGGGACCGGGCGGGCTCGCCGCCCACACGCCCCAGCGGCTGCCGGGCTGCGGCCGCGGTCCGCCCAGCTCGGCCAGTATCGCGACCGCGTCGGCGTGCCCCTCGCCGAGCCGCGCCAGCGACAGGTCTTCCTCCGCCAGGTCAGCGAGGGCCGACCAGCGCCGCCAGGTGGCCCCCGATCCCGGCAGCGGCAGGTCGAGCCTGCCCGACTCGGCGGCGGAGACGAACGCGCACGCGGCCCGCTGCCATTCCGCGAGCGCGCCAGTGCCGTCTGATGCCCGGCCGGCTGTCATGCGCCGAGCAGGTCGACGAGGTCGTCGGCGTGCTCTTCCTCATCAGCGAGGATGCCCTCGAGGAGCCGGCGCGTGGTCGGGTCGCCGTCGCCGAGCCAGCGGATGATCTCCTGGTAGGTCGTGATCACGATCCGCTCGGCGGTGAGGTTGTCACGGAGCATGGCCTCCAGGTCGCTGTCCGCGAACGTCTCGTAGGTGGTGTGCGCCCGCCCGGCGATAGTGGCCGGGTCGAAGTCGGGTTCGCCGCCCAGCTGGCTGATCCGCTCGGCGGCCAGCATCGCGTGGCCCCGCTCGGACTCGGCGTGCTCGGTGAACTCGCCGGCGACCTGGGCGCGGTTGATCCCGGTCGCGGAGACGGCGTGGCGGGTGTAGCGCATCCAGCACACGATCTCGGTCGCCAGCACCTCGTTCAGCACGGCGATGACCTCTTCCGGGTCCTTGCCGTAGGAGCCGGTCACCGGGCCGTCCGCCATCTTCTGCCGGGCTCGCTCACGGATCGCGGTGATATCGGTGGTGAAACTGCCGGCTGCCATCGCGGCCCCCTCAAGTCGAACGGTGAACGGGGCCCGGCTACCCGCGGCAGGACGCCCGACACATGCCCGGACGCCCCACAACGTGACGGCACCTGCCGACCGATCAGGGGCAACGCCGCGAGCCGGCGTCTTCTGCTCACTTGAAGAACTCACCACCGCGCTCCAGGAATGGATCAAGCTCTGGAACGACTCCGCCCGGCCCTTCAAATGGACTAAGACCCCCGACCAGATCATCGACCGGATCTGCCGCTACTGCGACCGGATCTCAGGACCAGCTCACTAGCCGGAGCGCCACCGTGGCCGGACGCCGGCTATCGAGCAGCTCGTCGACGGCGAACCGCTGCGGAATGACAGGTGCGTAATTTCGGTTCTGGCGCACTGCTGGTGCTGACACCGTGCATGGGCAAGGTCTAACCTGCGATCGTGACCGCGATCTGGGGAACTGACCCGAACGGGCGTTGGCTGCCGCTCGCGCCGACGGCCTACCTGGCGGAAGCCGAACTGCATGACCTGGTGCGTGACGCGCCGCAGATGCTGCCCCTGGCCGGAACGCCGCAGCTGACGGTCCTTGGCCGTGAGGTGCGGCTCGGCAGCGGCTACGCCGACCTGCTGGCTGTCGAATCGACCGGGCGGCTGGTCGTCATCGAAGTCAAGCTGTCCGTAAACGCCGACGCCCGGCGCGCGGTTGTCGCCCAGGTGCTGTCCTACGCGGGCTACCTGCAGGGCCTCGACCTCGCTCAACTCGAATCGCAGGTCCTGAGGGAGCACCTGGACGCCGCCGGCTCGGTACTGGGTGCCGTCCAGGCCGACGAGCGACAGGACGTCGCGGACCCGGCGGCGTTTGCCGACGGGATCGCCCGCAGCCTTGCCTACGGCGCCTTCCGGCTGGTCATCGTCTTGGACTCCGCGCCGGACGAACTCATCCAGGTCGTCGGCTACCTGCAGACGGTGACCGACAAGATCGACATCGACCTGGTGACCGTGACCGCCTATGAGGTGAACG
>DAHWEX010000553.1 GCA_027326205.1 Actinomycetota bacterium | reverse complement strand
AGGGGAGCTGGGCGATCAGGTCGGCGTCGGTGGCGGTGGCGGCCTGGTCCGCCAGGTCGGCGAGTTCGGCGAGTTCGGCCTGGAGGGCGGCGGTGTCGTCGTAGAGCTCGTTGAACCGCTTGCGGATCCGTTGCCGGTAGGCGGTCGATGCCGCCGAGCTGGCGTCGCCGAGGTCGGCCAGTTCGGCCATCAGGCCCTTCTGCGCCGCTTCGTTGCGGGCGATGCGCCGAGTGAGCTCAGCAGCCCTGGCATCGCGGTTGGCGGCCTCCTCCGCGGCGGTCTTCGGCAGCCGGTCGGCGAGCATCGCGGCCCGGTCGTGGCCGAGGGGCAGTCTCTGGTTAGCTCTATTCTTGCATCCCTGTCACGGGGCAAGCTAGGCGCACGTCCTGCCGCCGTACGGCGCGTTAACCGCCCGCTGCCGGGGCGGCGGCGGGGTACCGCCCAGCGCAAAGGAAAGGCCATGAGTGACAGCAATGACTTCTCGGCGCTGGACGACTCTGCTCTGCTGAGCAGGCGGGCGGAGATGCGTGCCGAACTGGAGCGCCTGCCGCCGGGCGGCCCCCGCCACGCCGCCCTCACGGCGCTGTACGACATCTCAACGCAAGAGGTCAACGAGCGTGCCCGCCAGGCGTGGGCACGGGCGAAATAGGGAGCGAACGATGCACGACATCCCCCGCCCGGACACCGCCCGCGAAGCCAGCGGCACGAGCGAGACTGCCGCCATGGCTGCGGTCATCAGCACCCTGCCCGCGGCCGCGGCCAAGCTGGCCGCCGTGGAGATCCTGCTCGCCGACCCCGAGTCCCTCCACGACGATGTCTTGGAAAGCTGCCTTTATATCCTGCGCGGCAGGCTCACGGCGGCGTGACCTGGCACGCCGCTACCCCGCTCACCGGGAGAGGGCTGAAACCAGCTTCCGGGACGCGGAGCAGCGGCCCGTTCTGGATGATCATCTTGGCCGCTGCCCGCGCGTTACCGGGAAGGCCCGCTGGCGGCGGCCGGATAGGGGGCGGCTGGCGGCCACCATGAGTGGCGCGTGAAGACTGCATAGCGCGGCCGCAGCCGCTAGCGTGGTACGCCAGGAGGGGCGGGCGATGTTCCGCCCGCACGCCGAGATGAGGACACGAGATGAGCGCTGTGCAGGCCGTCGCGGTGGGACGCAGGGGAGCCCGCGGGATCGTGATCGACGATGAGGGCCGGCTGGTTCTCATCAAGCGGACCAAGCCCGGCCAGGTCCCGTACTGGACCTCGCCCGGCGGCGGGGTCGAGGACTCTGATGCCACCGTTGAGGACGCGCTGCGCAGGGAGCTGGCCGAGGAGCTTGGCGCGACTGCCGACGGCTACCAGCAGGTGTTCCTCTCCTCCGACCGTACCGACGCGGGCGTCGCTATCCAGCACTTCTTCGTCGCCCGGCTGACGTCGCTGGACCTGGCCGGGCGGTACGGGCCAGAATTCGCGCGGCCAGAGCGTGGCGGCTACGACTTGGATTACGTGTCGCTGCGCGACGACTCGCTCGACGCGATCGACCTCAAGCCGGCGGCGCTCAAGGAGTTCGTGCTTGCGAACCGTGATGCGCTGCTCGCCGAGGCGGGATTCACGGCATGACCGCAGCTGGCTTACCCTCCCCAGGCCAGGTAGGTCGGCGTGGCGTGACCTGGCAGGAGGCGCAGGCGGTGGGGGCCGAGTCCTTGTCGCTCGTGCCTGGGAATCCGGTGAACGTGTCGAAGCCGACGATTCCGCGGCGCGGGTTGTACGGCTCATGACGGGCGCGCAGCGTGGTGAACGTGGCCAGGTGCCGGCCGCGGTGGACGCCGAACTCGAAGATCGTACCGGGCACGTCGCGGACCTGCTGGTGTCATCAGGGGCCTTCCATGTCGCGAATGTGGAGCGCGGCGGGCTGGAGCGGCGCTCATCGGGTCGCTCTTGTCGGTGATGTCCGCAGGCTGGGGAAGACGGCGGCGATGTCGACGGTGTTGTCGGAAAGGTCGGCGGCGAGGGCGAGGGTCAGCGCGGTGTCGTGCGGGTCCAAGGCGGTGACGTCGTAGACGGCGAGCAGTCTCATGAGCAGGTAGGGGCGCAGCCAGGCCGACAGGTCCCGTACGCCGATCGTCTCGGCGACGGGGAGCACGAGTTCGGTGAGGTAACGCCGGACGATGTGGGTCCTGACAGGACCCGGGTCGGTCTGGTAGGTGAGAGCGATGGTGCCGCCTTTGCGTTCGGCGAGGACCGGCGTCCGGTTGTCCAGGGCGCGGCGGAAGGCTTCGGGGTGGTCGCGGAAGGCTGGCTTGTTGTAGCGGGGCGTGAGGCGGGGACCGTGCAG
Organism: Actinomycetota bacterium; assembly: GCA_027326205.1. Lineage (GTDB taxonomy): Bacteria > Actinomycetota > Actinomycetes > Streptosporangiales > Streptosporangiaceae > Trebonia. The sequence goes on along the minus strand of DAHWEX010000553.1, from coordinate 6,684 downwards.
CAGCTGGTACATGAGGAAGCAGGCGAACTCGCCGGCGATCGTGTTGAGGCCTGCGGTGTCGTAGTCGAGCCAGACCGGTCCGGCCGACGGCGACCAGGCGAGGTTGAAATCTGTCGGATCGCCTTGGGTGATGGCGGCCCAGCTCGGGGCGGCGGCGCCGATCTCCCTGCGGAGCGTTTCGATGATCCGCGACAGGTCAGGCCGGCGAGGTGTCCCGTTTACGAAGATCTCCGCGCCGTCGGGCCACCACCGGCCGGTCTGCAGGGACCAGGGAGTGCGCGCGGCGTAGTACTCGTCGAGGCGGCCGCCGGGCGCAGCGCGGTGCCGGTAGAGCTTGCCAACTGTCTGGTCGCCGGGGCAGCGGCGGGCAGTGGCGAGGATCGTGGTGCGGTAGTGGTCCAGGACATCGCCGAGAAACCTGTCCAGGGTCGTAAGGTTCTGCGTGGTCTCCGCGCGGGCGACGGCATCGACGAGCAGCAGGCCGTCGGCGGCGTGGGGCGACCGCTCGTAGACGTGCACGGTCCAGTTGCCGGCCCGGCCGGTCCGGTGCAGTGCAGGGACGCGGTAGCTGCCGGCGATCGCGTCGCGGCCTGCGAGTTCCCGGCGGGCCTCATCGGCGTTCGGGCTGGCCTTGATGAATAGCCGGTGTCGGCCGATGTCGAGGTACCAGGTGTGGTTTCGCGTGTACCGCCGGTGATGCCAGAGCCTGAGCACAGACCTCACCCCCGCCCGAGGACCTGAAGGGCGAAGGCGGCGATGACCGCCGCCGGGATGGCGCGAAGGTCAGCGGCCGAGCCCCAGACGGCGTCGTCGAGCCCGTCGCGGACGGGGCACCTGTCATTTAAATGCCGGCAAACTCGGGGCTTTCATCGGTGGATCCAGGCTTAGCGAGTACGAGCACCTTCCGCGCCCGCCACTGACCACAGCAACCACCGTGACTTTGACTTTGACTTTGATCTTGAATTTGATTTTGGGCGGTGTAGTGGAGTCGTTGTTCCTGGCCTCGTCTTCCGAGGCGCTAGGCGAGGGAGATGAGGCCAGGAACGTTTGAGACGGAGCGGAGCCGCCCCCGCCGCAGGCGGGAAGGGGTATCCGGACGCGGGACTGCTTACAGTGGCCGCACGGGCCAGTGCCGAACGAATCCGCGGATGTGTGAATGCTACGTGTCAGGAGTGCGCCATCGGACTTGGCAGCGGCTAGATCAGCTTCTTGTATCGGGCGGCGTTTTGCAGGTCGGTCTTAAATCTGCTGAGTGTCGAGACGGTGTACATGCCGTCGATTTCGCCGTTGGCCCACAGGGTGTGGATCTTGCGGAGGTCGTTGGCCCGGCTGAGCCAGCCGACGCCGTCGATGGCCGCCATGACGCTCTGGCTGCCCTTGCGGACCTCGGCCATCTCCTCGACCTCGCGCACCGCGTCGGTCAGCTTCGAGCCGGTGGAGTCGAATGCTTTGGCGGCCACGACGATCTGCGCCGCAGCACCGCCAGCCGGGATCGCCAGGTCGCACGGTGCTGTCCGGCCGAAGCGTCCCTCGAACCGGGTGCGGGTCTGGTAGGTCAGCCCGAGTTCAACGGCGATCGCTTCGATCCGGTCCTCCAGCACGCGGCCTGACGTGGATGCCGATACAGCGGTCACCCGCGTCCCCGCACGGGCGACCAGTACGTCGCCGAAGGTATAGGCGCGGTGAAGTTGCGCCCTCAGGGCCGCCACGAGCCCGAACTCGGTATCGAGCATGGCGACGATCTCGCCCGGGCGCTCTTTAGCCGCCGTCACCCAGCCGGTAGTGCCGATGTGCTGCCGCAGCGCGTTCTTCAGCTTTTCCTGTGACAGCCCCACGGACAGGCCGAGGACGGGAACGCCCTGCGGGTTGTCCCTGGTCCATTCTTCCAGCGTCATCACGTCGACCGGCCCCAGCGCGGCCAGCGACTCGGCGGCCGTCTTGATCGCTGCGGTCTCCGCGGTCGGGGTAGTAGGGTCGACGTGCTCGGTGAGGCGGCTGAGGGTGGCGACGTACTCGTCGTAGGAGGGGACCGCCACGGCTACCGCGCGATGAAGATGTACTCATCGACGGACCGGCGCGCCGCCGCCTGGTGGGTCCCGTAGTGGTAGGTGTGCGGGATGGCGCGTACCTCGACGTCCCGCTTCACCTCAAGCAGCAGGCCCGTGATCGTCTCCTTATCGGGCAGGGCATTGGAGCCGTAGGACAAGACGATCGCGCCCGCGTCCCTGAACCGCTTGAAGGTATCGCGGAACGCCTCGACGATCGTGCGCTTGCTGCTGTAGCCCGTGACCGGCTTCGGCAGTTTCTTTGTGCGCGTTTCCGTCATCAGCGTGTCGCCGTCCCAGTACCGCGACAGGCCCTCCAGGAAGTGGAACCGCTTGATGTAGCAGTTGTCGTCGGCCGGCGGGGCGTACGGGGGATCGAGGTACACCAGGTCATAGGGCCGTGCTTCCATCCGCGACGCTTCTTGCCGGGTCACCTGCGCGCTCGGGCCGGGGAACACCGCGCGGTTGTAATCGCCCGCGTGCTCGATGAAATGCTCCCGCATGGAAATGCGCAGGTCGCGCCTGCCGTCGTCGTAGCCGCTCAGGTCGCCGGTAATCGTGAAGACCCCGCGCGGCTGCTTCCTGGCCGCCGACAGGACCAGCGCGCTGATCGCGAGCGCCCGCCTGGCCCCGTCCATAGCGCGGACATGTGACCAGGCCGAGTCAAGGAACGCCAGGTCGCCGGGGGTGAAGAAGACACCGGAGAAGGTCTTGCGGATGAAGTCCCGGTCGTCGGCCGCCGGGCCGGCGATCCGCGCGATGTCGTCCGCCGCCAGCAGCGTCGAGTTGTTGACCACCACGGCCGAGGCCAGCACGCCCGGGAACTCCAGCATGTCGTTGGCCGTGACGGCGAACCCCTGCCGCTTCAGCAGGTAGGACACGACCCCGGAACCTGAGAACGCGTCCAGCGCGGTCTGGCCGCCTACCTCGGCGAAGACCTCCGCGAGGTGCGGCAGCAGCTTGTACTTACTGCCCATGTACCGGATGCGCGGGTACAGCGAAGCCGTCAGCACCGCCGCGTCGGAATGATGACCGAACAAGGGCAGTGCCGCCGCATCCACAGAGGACACCATCCGCAAACCTCCCGTGCCGGCCTAGGAGCCAACGTTATCGGCTGCCCACGACGATTCCTCGCAACTTGGCCCAGGCACGCACGCCAGACGCTCCCGGAAGTTAGTCACCGACGACGTCACCTGCCGGGCCGCCTTCCTGCGGGCATCGCTGGCCTTGCGGTCGGCAATGCCCACAGCAGCTTGCGAAACCCCAGTTCACAGTCTTATCGTTTCCTCGGCCGTCAGCCTTCGGATCGAACGAGTGTTTGCAGATCCGGCGCTTGCCGCTCTAGCGGCAGCAACGGCACAGTCAAGCGGGAAGCGGCGAGGAGCGGCGGGCGCGGGGCGGTTGTCGGTGCCGGTCGTTACGATCGGGCCATGGCTTACGACGAAACTCTCGCGGTCCGGATCAGGGACCTGGTCGGGCCCGACCCCGAGCTGACCGAGAAGAAGATGTTCGGCGGTCTCGCCTTTCTGATCCGCGGTCACATAGCGATCAGCGCGAGCGGGCAGGGTGGCGTGCTCGTCCACGTGGACCCCGCGCTCCGCGACGGCCTGGTGGCCGCGACGGCGGCGACCGTCGCGGTGATGCGGGGCCGGGAGATGGCCGGCTGGCTGCGCGTCGCCGCCGCCGACGTGGCCGCCGACGACGCCCTTGCCGAGTGGGTGGAGATCGGCATCGGGCACGCCCGTTCCCTGCCGCCCAAGCAGCCCGCGCGCAAGCCCCGGACAGGGCTGAGGGCTTAGCCGGCGGCCGGCTCGCCGGAGACCGAGCGGGACTCCCGGGCGTCGGCCAGGGCGGAGCGGGGTGCGCCGGGGGCCGGGGCGGTGACCGCTCCCGCTGCGGGCTTGCCCTGGCGGCGGCGGCCGCCGCGCAGGAAGAAGGCCAGGACCGTGGCCAGGTAGGCGAGGTAGACCAGGAGCTGCAGCGGGGTGGGGCTGTCGGCGTAGCCGACGAACGAGTGCAGGATGTCGCCGACCGTGCCGCTCTCGCTGAGGACGCCGCCGGTGTGCCAGAGCGGGGCGGCCAGGACGTTCAGCCAGCCGAGCTGCTGCAGGTTCTCCACCGCGTCGGCGAGCAGCCCGGCGGCGAAGAACATCAGCAGCGCGCCGATGACCGTGAAGAACTTGCCCAGGTTGAGCTTGTGCCCGAGCCGGTAGATGAAGAACGCGATCGCCAGCGAGCCCGCCAGGCCGATCACCGCGCCGAGCAGCGCCCCCTGGGTCGAGGTGGAGAAGATGATCGCGAGGGTGAAGACCACCGTCTCCAGGCCTTCACGGCCCACCGCCTGGAAGGCGAGCAGCGCGAGCCCGGTGCGCGCCCCCCGGCTCACCGCGGCGTCGGCACGGGCGCGCAGTTCGCCGGACAGCCCCCGGGCGTGTCCCCGCATCCAGAACGTCATGTAGGTGAGGACCGCGGCGGCGAGCAGGTACGTGCCGGTCTCGAAGATCGTCTGGACCCGCGAGCCGTCGTACTGGCGGATCGTCAGGTACGCGGCCACGCCGCCGCCCGCGGCCAGCAAGAGCGCGGCACCCACGCCGACGAACACGTCGCGGAAGTACTGACGCTGCCCCATCCGGTTGAGGTAGGCCAGCAGGATCGCGACGATCATGCTGGCCTCGATCCCTTCCCGCAGGAAGATCACGAGGGTAGCGATCATGGAAGCAGCTCCCGGTTAGCGGTTCTGACGGGGCAGGCGAGGCGCCGGCACCCGGCCGATTTTATTAGGTTAGCCTAACCTGAGCAACCCCTCAGGGTGATGTCGATCACGGGCGCGCGTCCTCCTTGTGGTCCGCCACAACCCGAGTTGGCGGCTGGGGGACCCGCGCGAGATCATCCGGGTATGAAACTGAAGACCACGGCCGAGCATCTCGTCTCCCTGCTCGCGGCGCACGGGGTGGAGTACCTGTTCCTCAATCCGGGCACCGACACCGCCCCGGTGCAAGAGGCCGTCTACGCCCTGGCCGAGGCCGGGCTGCCGACCCCGGCCGTGCTGCTGTCGACGTTCGAGAGCGTGTCGCTCGCGGCGGCGCACGCGTACTGGAAGATGACGGGGCGCCCGCAGGTGGTCTTCGTGCACGTGGACGCCGGCACCCAGAACCTCGGCGCGCAGGTGCACAACGTGCTGCGGGACCGGGCCGGCGTGGTCGTCATCGCGGGCAAGACCCCCTACGGGGAGAAGCCGGACTCCTCCGGCGGCCGGAACGCCCCGATCCAGTGGCAGCAGGACGTGCCCGACCAGCCCGGCATCATCCGCGGCTACGCCAAGTGGATCCAGGAGATCACCCGGCCGGACATGCTCGACCGGGCGATCGGCCGGGCGCTGCAGGTCGCCGCGAGCTCCCCGGCCGGCCTGGCGTACCTGACGGTCTCCCGCGACGTGCTGATGGACCCGCCGGACCTGGACGCGTCCCGGGTCCGCGGCTTCGCGGTCCCGGTGCCGCCGGCGCCCGACCCGCGGGAGGTCACCCGGATCGCCGCCGCGCTCGCCGCCGCCGGCTCCCCGGTGCTCGTCACCTCCCGGGTCGGCCGCACCGCCGCGGGGTTCGCGGCCACCGAGGCGCTCGCCGGCCTCGCCGGGCTGCTGGTGGCCGGCCGGCTGGAGGGCGGCCCGGTGAACCTCCCGACGCGGCACCCGATGAACGTGGCCGACCGGCAGGGCGCCGCCGCCGCGATCTCCGCCGCCGACGTGATCCTGCTGGTGGAGAGCGACGTGCCGTGGCTGCCCGGCACGGTCACGCTCCGCCCGGACGTGCAGGTCTTCCATGTCGACCCCGACCCGGCGAAGGCGTCCATGCCGCTGTGGTCCTATCCCGTCGACGTCGCCGTCCAGGCCGACGGCCCGGCCACGCTCGCGGCGGTCACCGCCGAGCTGGGCCGGCTCGCCGACGAGCAGCCCGCGGTCGCCCGGCGGCTGGCGGACCGGGTGGCGCGGCTGCGCGCCCGCCCGGTGGAGCTTCCCGAGCTGCCGGAGAGCGGTCCGCTGACGCCGGCCGGGGTGATGCGGGCGCTGAGCGCGGTGATCGACCCCGAGGACATCGTCATCGAGGAGGCGGTGACGAACGCCGCCGCCGTCTACGAGTGGCTTGAGCGGAGCAAGCCGGGGACCTTGATGGGGGCGGCCGCGCCGGGGCTTGGCTTTGCCCTGGGCGGTTCGCTCGGCGTCAAGCTGGCCCGTCCGGACCGGCGGGTGATCGCGGTGACCGGCGACGGCTCGTTCCTCTTCGGCGTGCCGACCTCGGCGCTGATGATGGCGGCCGAGTGGCGGACGCCGTTCCTCGCCGTGATCTTGAACAACGGCGGCTACCGGGCCAGCAGGCTCCCGGTCTACGGCCTGTTCCCCGACGGCGTGTCCGCCCAGCGCAAGACCGCCCTCGGCACCCGGTTCAGCTCGGCGCCGGACTACCCCGCGCTCGCCGCGGCCTGTCACGCCCACGGCGAGCGGGTCGAGAAGGCGGAGGACCTGGTCCCCGCGCTGCACCGGGCCCTGGCGGCCCTCGACTCCGGCCAGGCGGCCGTGCTGGAGTGCGTCGTCGACCAGGACTGACCCGCCGGCCGCCGGCACCCGGGCCCGGCCGTCGGCGCG
>DAHWEX010000536.1 GCA_027326205.1 Actinomycetota bacterium | reverse complement strand
GGTTCACGGGAGCACGGCTTGCCCTTGGCTCAGCGGTGGCGGAGCCAGATGTTCGGCTCCACGTAGGTGCCCAGGTCCGACTCGCGGTCGATGCGCAGCACGCTCAGTCCTTGCTGGATGACGTAGTCGCCGGTGGACAGCAGGGCCAGGCCGGTCCATTTCTCCCATTCGGCGACGGTGCCGGTCATCGTCTGCGAGGCAGGGGCGGCGGCCAGGATCGTGGCGCCCAGGCGCTGATGGGTGCGGATCCACGGGTCGAGCGCGGTGCCGTCCGGGGGCGTTCCAGGTAGATCATCGGGACCGGCGATCCGGCTTCGAAGGGGGCGGTCTCGGTGTAGCCGAGACCGCGGTAGAAGGCGATCACTGCCTCGCGGGCGGGCAGGACGTCGAGGACGAGCCGGGTCAGGCCGTGCCGGGCCGCGTGTTCGTGGGCGTGGCTCATCAGGGCCCGGGCGATCCCGCCCCGACGGAAAGCCGGCCGCACGTAGAGACGCTTGACCTCCAGGGTGCGCAACCCGGGCCGGGCGGCCAGGCCAACGCACCCGGCTGGCCGGCCGTCGCAGTCCGCGATCAGCAGGGTGCCCGGCGGCCGGTAGACGCTGGCGAGGTCGCGGCACTCACGCCGGAGAACGCCGGGAAGCTCCCCGGGGCCGGCGGGCACCGGCCGGCCCGTCTCCGCCTGCGTGGCCGCCATGTACTCGAAGACCAGGTCCGCGGCGTCGCCGTCCCGCCCAGCCGGGAACGCGCCGACTATCGTGACATTCATGCTCGCGGCTCCTGCGGCCGGGTGAGCTGACCGCCGTCCGGTGCCAGTGATCGCGGGTCAAAAGCGGGGAACCGGCTGCCAAGCCTCGCAGTTCGCCCCTTTAATCCCGGTTTGCCGGGGCCGTTTCCCAGCCGAATCGATGATCGCGGGTCATCCGCAGCGAATATAGCCGCGGATGACCCGCGATCTACCGGGACGCGGAGTCGCCGGGGTGCCTTGCGGTACTCCGCTGGGACGGGCAGCGATCAGCCTGTCTTCGGCGGGGTTGCCTGGGCCGGCCTCGCGTCGATGCCGGCTTCCTTGCGCTGGGCCGCGGTGATCGGCGTGGGCGCGCCGGTGAGCGGGTCGGCGCCCGAGGCCGCCTTGGGGAAGGCGATCACGTCGCGGATCGACTCCGCGCCCGCCAGCAGCATGATCAGCCGGTCCCAGCCGAAGGCCATGCCGCCGTGCGGCGGCGGCCCGTACTTGAACGCGTCGAGCAGGAAGCCGAACTGGGACTGCGCCTCCTCGGCGGACAGGCCGATGATGTCGAACACGGCCTGCTGCATCGCCTGCCGGTGGATACGGATCGAGCCGCCGCCGAGCTCGGTGCCGTTGCAGACGATGTCGTAGGCGTCGGCGAGGGCGCCGCCCGGCTCGGCCGCGAACTTGTCGGCCCACTCCGGCAGCGGGGACGTGAAGGGATGGTGGATCGCGGTCCAGCCGCCCTCGTCGGTCTCCTCGAACATCGGGAAGTCGACCACCCACAGGAACGACCACGCCGTGGAATCGATCAGGCCGCAGCGGGCGCCGATCTCCAGCCGGGCCGCGCCGAGGAGCTCCTGGGAGGCGTGCGCGGCGCCCGCGGCGAAGAACACGCAGTCACCGGGCGACGCGTTGACCGCCGCGGCCAGCCCGGACCGTTCGGCATCGGAGATGTTCTTACCGACTGGGCCGGACACGGAACCGTCGGCGCCGATCAGCGCGTAGGCCAGGCCGCGCGCCCCGCGCGACTTGGCCCAGTCCTGCCAGGCGTCGAGCTCGCGGCGGGTCTGCGAGCCGCCGCCCGGCATGACGACCGCGCCGACGTACGGCGCCTGGAAGACGCGGAACCCGGTGTTCGCGAAGTAGGCCGTCAGGTCGCTGATCTCCACGCCGAACCGCAGGTCCGGCTTGTCGGAGCCGAACCGCGACATCGCCTCCGCGTAGGTCATCCGGGGCAGCGGCAGCGGGACCTCGTAGCCGGCGATCTCCCGCCACAGGGTGGCGACGAGCGCCTCGCCGACCGCGAGGACGTCGTCCCGGCTGACGAAGGACATCTCCAGGTCGATCTGGGTGAACTCCGGCTGCCGGTCCTTGCGGAAGTCCTCGTCGCGGAAGCAGCGGGCCAGCTGGTAGTAGCGCTCCATGCCGCCGACCATGAGCAGCTGCTTGAACAGCTGCGGCGACTGCGGCAGGGCGTACCAGCTGCCCGGCTTGAGCCGCACCGGGACGAGGAAGTCGCGCGCGCCCTCCGGCGTGGACCTGGTCAGGTAGGGGGTCTCCAGGTTGACGAAGCCGGCCTCGCGCATCACGTCGGACAGCAGGTAGGCGGCCTCGGACCGGATCCGCAGGTTGCGCGCCATCTCCTCGCGGCGGATGTCCAGGTAGCGGTACTTGATCCGGACTTCCTCGCTGATGTCGGTGCCGCCCTCGACGGGGAACGGCAGCGGCTCGGCCTCGCTCAGCACCTCGACGGCCTCCGCGACGACCTCGACGGCGCCGGTGGGCAGTTCCGGGTTCTCGTTGCCCGCGGGCCGCTGCCGCACCTCGCCGGTCACCTTGACGCAGAACTCGGCCCGCAGGCTGTGTCCCCCGGGGGGACGACCCCCCGTGCCCCCCGCGGAATGTACCGACTCGTCGTCGCCGCGCGACACGACCTGGACGACGCCGCTCGCGTCGCGCAGGTCGAAGAACATCACGCCGCCGTGGTCGCGCCGCCGCGCCACCCAGCCGGCCAGCACGACGCGCTCCCCCGCGTGCGCGCCGCGCAGCGTTCCTGCCTCGTGGGTCCGGATCATTGCGTCTCTCCCAGTTTGCTCAGCAGCCAGTCAGCGGCCGCGGTTGCCGGCACGTCCTGCTGGTCAGCGTCCTTCAGGTCCTTTATCCGAACGGTTCCGGCATTCTTTTCCGCCGCCCCGATGAGCACCGCGTAGCGGGCACCGGAGCGGTCGGCGGCCTTCATCGCGCCCTTCAGCCCCCGGCTGCCGAACGCCATGTCGGCCCGGACCCCCGCCCGTCTGAGCTTCGTGATCAGGCTGAGCACGTCGGCCTGGGTGCCATCGCCGAGCGGCACGCCGAAGACCTGGCAGCCGGCGGTCTCCTTGGCCGTCGCACCGCGTTCGGACTCGATGGCTAGCACTATACGGTCAAGGCCGACGGCGAACCCGATGCCGGGCAGCGACGGGCCGCCGATGTCCTCGCTCAGGCCGTCGTAGCGGCCGCCCCCGCCGATGCCCGACTGCGCCCCGAGCAGGGCGTGGTCGAACTCGTAGGTGGTGCGCATGTAGTAGTCGAGGCCGCGGACCAGGCGCGGCGCGTCCTGGAACGGGATGCCCAGGCTGGTCAGGAGCTCGCGCACGGTGTCGTGGTGGGCCTTGCAGCCCTCGCACAGGTAGTCGACGATGTACGGCGCGGCGGCCGTCTGCGCGCGCACCTCGGGGCGCTTGTCGTCCAGCACGCGCAGCGGGTTGATCTCGATCCGCGCGCGCGTGTCGGCGTCCAGGTCGAGCTTGCGCAGGAAGTCCTGGAGGGCCGCGCGGTAGACGGGGCGGCAGTTGCCGTCCCCGAGGGTGTTCAGCAGCAGCGTGAACCGCTCGAGGCGCAGGGAGCGGTAGGCGTCGTAGGCGACGGCGATCGTCTCGGCGTCGACCAGCGGATCCTCGGTCCCGATCGCTTCGGCGTCGAACTGGTAGAACTGCCGGTACCGGCCGGCCTGCGGGCGCTCGTAGCGGAACGCGGGGCCGCTGGTGAAGACCTTCACCGGGAGCGCGCCCTTGTGCAGGTTGTACTGGAGCACGGCGCGCAGCACCCCGGCGGTGAACTCGGGGCGCAGCGTGATCTTGTCGCCGCCGCGGCTTTCGAAGGAGTACATCTCCTTGCGGACGACGTCGCTTGACTCGCCGACCCCGCGCACGAACAGGCTGGTGTCCTCGAACACCGCCGTCTCCACGGGCGCGTAGCAGGCGCGGCGGGCGGACTGCGCGAAGGCGTTCAGCGCCTGCTCGAACAGGGCGCTGCGCGGCGGGACGTACTCGGAGACCCCCTTCGGGGCCTGGAAAGACATCGGGCTCAAAGTCCCTTCTTGGCCGGTTTCATACCGGTGAGGAATGGGTTGGTCTGGCGCTCGTCGCCGATCGTGGTCTGCGGGCCGTGGCCGGGGAGGACGACCACCTCGTCGGGCAGCGTGAGCGTGCGGGCGAGGCTTCGCAGGATCTGCTGGTGGTTACCGCCCGGGAGGTCGGTGCGGCCGATGGACCCCGCGAACAGCAGGTCCCCGGTGAACAGGGCATCGAGGTCATCCGCGCCGCTGCGGAAGGTGACCGAGCCCGGGGTATGGCCTGGCACGTGACCGATCGTGAACTCGAGGCCCGCCAGCGGCACGACCGCGCCGTCTTCCAGCGGCCTGACGTCGTCCGGTTCGCTGAACGTCATGCCGCCCAAGAACTGCCGCGCGGCCAGGATCGACATGCCCTTGACCGGGTCGGACAGCATCTCGCGGTCATCCGGGTGGATATAGGCGGGAACGCCCTTCGCGCCGCAGACCGGCGCGACCGACCACATGTGATCGACGTGACCGTGCGTGAGCATGACCGCGATAGGCTTGAGCTTGAAGCGGTCGAGCAGTTCCTCGATGCCGCGCTCCGCGTCCTGGCCCGGGTCGACGATCACGCACTCCTCGCCGGCCGCCGGCGCCACCAGGTAGCAGTTGGCGGCGAAGGCGCCTGCGGGGAAACCGGTGATTAGCACCTTCTCAGGCTACCGACTCAGCGCGCGGTGCAGCGAACTGACGACAAGGCCGCGAACCGAAAACAAGGTCGCACACGGGCAATCGGTGGCAATCGAGTGCAGCGAACTCATAACGACAGTACCGCTCCGGTCGGGTTGCCGGGTACGATGCGCGAACGATCGTGCGCGAACCCCGTTAACGGGGCGCCGCGGGCTAATCGCGGAAAATAGGAGGCGGCACCCTTGGCGGGGAGCAAAGAGCGGGACCGACGGCGCGCCCGCGAGCGGTATGAGCAGCAGCGGCGGGCTCAGCTTGAGCGGCAGCGAAAGCTCCGCAAGCGGTTCGGCATCGGCCTCGCCATTGTGTGCGTGCTCGGCCTCGTGGCCGGCGTGAGCTTCGCCCTGCTCGGCAGCGCGCCCAAGAAGGCGACGGCCTCGCCCACCCCGTCGGCGTCCGCGTCGGCCTCGGCGTCCGCCTCCGCCTCCGCGACGACGTCGGCCGCCGCGGTGACCGAGCCCGCGAGCCACTGCACGTACACGCCGAACTCGGCCGGGGACGTGGTGAAGGCATCGCTGCCGCCGGCCACGCCCAACAGCAAGGCCGCCTATACGGCGACGATCAATACGAACGTCGGCAAGATCGGTATCAGCCTGCTCAACTCCAAGGCGACGTGCACGGTGAACTCTTTCGTGCACCTGGCCAAGGCCGGCTTCTGGAATAACACCCAGTGCCACCGGGTGTCCGACAGCGGCGGCCTCTACATGCTGCAGTGCGGCGACCCCACCGCCAAGTCGTCGCAGAAGCTGTCCTGCTCCTCGACCACGCTCGGCACCGGCGGCCCCGGGTACCAATTCAACGACGAAAACCTGACCGGGGCGACCTATAAGGCCGGAACCGTGGCGATGGCCAATAGCGGCGCGAACACAAACGGAAGCCAGTTCTTCCTCGTGTTCAAGGACACCTCCCTGCCCGCGAGTTACACGCCGTTCGGGACGATTACCTCGGGGTTGGCTATCCTCCAGAATGTAGCTAAAGCCGGTACTTCGTGCACTTACGCGGCCGGCGGTGGCGTTCCCAAGGAGAAAGTCGTTATCAACAGCGTGACCATCAAGCAGACCTGAGCAACATGGGTTTAGGTAACACAGTGCCCCAGGCATCCGCCTGGGGCAGCAAATGAACCAGGAGGTTCGCCGTGACCACCGCCAACGATCCCTGGGGTCGGGTAGACGCCGACGGGACGGTCTACGTGCGTACCGCCGATGGCGAGCGAGTGATCGGCTCGTGGGCGGCGGGGAGCCCGGAAGAGGCGATCGCGTTCTTCCGGCGCAAGTTCGAGTCGCTCGAGACCGAGGTGACGCTGATCGAGCAGCGCATCGCGACGACCGACGTGGCCCCCGCTCAGGCGCAGGCAACGGTGCAGCGGCTGCTGAAGTCGGTGACCGACGCGAGCGCGATCGGCGACCTGGACGGGCTCCGCGGCCGGCTGGAGGCGCTGACCGGGGCGGTCGACGCCCGCCGCGAGGAGGTCAAGGCCGCCCGCGAGCACGCCCGGGTCGAGGCCCGCGAGGTCAAGGAGCGGATCGTCGAGGAGGCCGAGCACATCGCGGCCGAGGCGACGCACTGGAAGGCCAGCGGCGAGCGACTCGCCGAGCTCCTCGAGGAATGGAAGGCCGCACCGCACGCGGACCGCGCGGTCGAGGCGGTGCTCTGGAAGCGGCTGTCGGCGGCGCGCAACTCCTTCACCAAGCGGCGGAAGGCGTACTTCGCTTCGCTGGAGGCGGAGCGGGAGACCGTTCGGAACCGGAAAGAGAAGCTCGTGCAGGAGGCCGAGGCCCTCGCGGACTCGACCGACTGGGGCGGCACCTCCTCGGTCTACCGTGACCTGATGCACCAGTGGAAGGAAGCCGGCCGGGCTGGACGGGACGACGAGGCCGAGCTCTGGAAGCGCTTCCGTGACGCGCAGGACAAGTTCTTCGCGGCGCGGTCCGAGGTGTTCGCCGCCAAGGAAACCGAACTGCGCGGGCACGCCGTCGTCAAGGAGCAGCTGCTCGCCGAGGCGCAGGCGCTGCTGCCGGTCACCGACTGGCGGGCGGCCCGGTCCGCGCTGCGCGGCATCCAGGAGCGGTGGGAGCAGGCCGGCCCGGTGCCGCGCGAGTCGCGGGACGCCCTGGAGCAGGGCCTGCGCAAGGTCGAGGACACGGTCCGCAAGGCCGAGGAGAACCAGTGGCGGCGCTCCAACCCCGAGGCGGTCAAGCGCGCCCAGGACACCGTCGACCAGCTCCGCACGGCGATCACCACGCTGGAGTCGCAGCTCGTCAAGGCCCAGGCGCGCGGGGATGCGGGCGGGATCCGCAACGCCGAGGAGGCGCTGGCCGCCCGGCGGTCCTGGCTGGTCGAGGCCGAGCGCACGCTGGCCGAGTTCTCCGGCTGATCTTTTCGTTCGTGTCAGTGAAGGCGGCGGCCGCATGCGGCCGCCGCCTTCACTGACACGAACGAAAAGATCAGCCGGAGAACTCGGCCAGCGTGCGCTCGGCCTCGACCAGCCAGGACCGCCGGGCGGCCAGCGCCTCCTCGGCGTTGCGGATCCCGCCCGCATCCCCGCGCGCCTGGGCCTTGACGAGCTGCGACTCCAGCGTGGTGATCGCCGTGCGGAGCTGGTCGACGGTGTCCTGGGCGCGCTTGACCGCCTCGGGGTTGGAGCGCCGCCACTGGTTCTCCTCGGCCTTGCGGACCGTGTCCTCGACCTTGCGCAGGCCCTGCTCCAGGGCGTCCCGCGACTCGCGCGGCACCGGGCCGGCCTGCTCCCACCGCTCCTGGATGCCGCGCAGCGCGGACCGGGCCGCCCGCCAGTCGGTGACCGGCAGCAGCGCCTGCGCCTCGGCGAGCAGCTGCTCCTTGACGACGGCGTGCCCGCGCAGTTCGGTTTCCTTGGCGGCGAACACCTCGGACCGCGCCGCGAAGAACTTGTCCTGCGCGTCACGGAAGCGCTTCCAGAGCTCGGCCTCGTCGTCCCGTCCAGCCCGGCCGGCTTCCTTCCACTGGTGCATCAGGTCACGGTAGACCGAGGAGGTGCCGCCCCAGTCGGTCGAGTCCGCGAGGGCCTCGGCCTCCTGCACGAGCTTCTCTTTCCGGTTCCGAACGGTCTCCCGCTCCGCCTCCAGCGAAGCGAAGTACGCCTTCCGCCGCTTGGTGAAGGAGTTGCGCGCCGCCGACAGCCGCTTCCAGAGCACCGCCTCGACCGCGCGGTCCGCGTGCGGTGCGGCCTTCCATTCCTCGAGGAGCTCGGCGAGTCGCTCGCCGCTGGCCTTCCAGTGCGTCGCCTCGGCCGCGATGTGCTCGGCCTCCTCGACGATCCGCTCCTTGACCTCGCGGGCCTCGACCCGGGCGTGCTCGCGGGCGGCCTTGACCTCCTCGCGGCGGGCGTCGACCGCCCCGGTCAGCGCCTCCAGCCGGCCGCGGAGCCCGTCCAGGTCGCCGATCGCGCTCGCGTCGGTCACCGACTTCAGCAGCCGCTGCACCGTTGCCTGCGCCTGAGCGGGGGCCACGTCGGTCGTCGCGATGCGCTGCTCGATCAGCGTCACCTCGGTCTCGAGCGACTCGAACTTGCGCCGGAAGAACGCGATCGCCTCTTCCGGGCTCCCCGCCGCCCACGAGCCGATCACTCGCTCGCCATCGGCGGTACGCACGTAGACCGTCCCGTCGGCGTCTACCCGACCCCAGGGATCGTTGGCGGTGGTCACGGCGAACCTCCTGGTTCATTTGCTGCCCCAGGCGGATGCCTGGGGCACTGTGTTACCTAAACCCATGTTGCTCAGGTCTGCTTGATGGTCACGCTGTTGATAACGACTTTCTCCTTGGGAACGCCACCGCCGGCCGCGTAAGTGCACGAAGTACCGGCTTTAGCTACATTCTGGAGGATAGCCAACCCCGAGGTAATCGTCCCGAACGGCGTGTAACTCGCGGGCAGGGAGGTGTCCTTGAACACGAGGAAGAACTGGCTTCCGTTTGTGTTCGCGCCGCTATTGGCCATCGCCACGGTTCCGGCCTTATAGGTCGCCCCGGTCAGGTTTTCGTCGTTGAATTGGTACCCGGGGCCGCCGGTGCCGAGCGTGGTCGAGGAGCAGGACAGCTTCTGCGACGACTTGGCGGTGGGGTCGCCGCACTGCAGCATGTAGAGGCCGCCGCTGTCGGACACCCGGTGGCACTGGGTGTTATTCCAGAAGCCGGCCTTGGCCAGGTGCACGAAAGAGTTCACCGTGCACGTCGCCTTGGAGTTGAGCAGGCTGATACCGATCTTGCCGACGTTCGTATTGATCGTCGCCGTATAGGCGGCCTTGCTGTTGGGCGTGGCCGGCGGCAGCGATGCCTTCACCACGTCCCCGGCCGAGTTCGGCGTGTACGTGCAGTGGCTCGCGGGCTCGGTCACCGCGGCGGCCGACGTCGTCGCGGAGGCGGAGGCGGACGCCGAGGCCGACGCGGACGCCGACGGGGTGGGCGAGGCCGTCGCCTTCTTGGGCGCGCTGCCGAGCAGGGCGAAGCTCACGCCGGCCACGAGGCCGAGCACGCACACAATGGCGAGGCCGATGCCGAACCGCTTGCGGAGCTTTCGCTGCCGCTCAAGCTGAGCCCGCCGCTGCTGCTCATACCGCTCGCGGGCGCGCCGTCGGTCCCGCTCTTTGCTCCCCGCCAAGGGTGCCGCCTCCTATTTTCCGCGATTAGCCCGCGGCGCCCCGTTAACGGGGTTCGCGCACGATCGTTCGCGCATCGTACCCGGCAACCCGACCGGAGCGGTACTGTCGTTATGAGTTCGCTGCACTCGATTGCCACCGATTGCCCGTGTGCGACCTTGTTTTCGGTTCGCGGCCTTGTCGTCAGTTCGCTGCACCGCGCGCTGAGTCGGTAGCCTGAGAAGGTGCTAATCACCGGTTTCCCCGCAGGCGCCTTCGCCGCCAACTGCTACCTGGTGGCGCCGGCGGCCGGCGAGGAGTGCGTGATCGTCGACCCGGGCCAGGACGCGGAGCGCGGCATCGAGGAACTGCTCGACCGCTTCAAGCTCAAGCCTATCGCGGTCATGCTCACGCACGGTCACGTCGATCACATGTGGTCGGTCGCGCCGGTCTGCGGCGCGAAGGGCGTTCCCGCCTATATCCACCCGGATGACCGCGAGATGCTGTCCGACCCGGTCAAGGGCATGTCGATCCTGGCCGCGCGGCAGTTCTTGGGCGGCATGACGTTCAGCGAACCGGACGACGTCAGGCCGCTGGAAGACGGCGCGGTCGTGCCGCTGGCGGGCCTCGAGTTCACGATCGGTCACGTGCCAGGCCATACCCCGGGCTCGGTCACCTTCCGCAGCGGCGCGGATGACCTCGATGCCCTGTTCACCGGGGACCTGCTGTTCGCGGGGTCCATCGGCCGCACCGACCTCCCGGGCGGTAACCACCAGCAGATCCTGCGAAGCCTCGCCCGCACGCTCACGCTGCCCGACGAGGTGGTCGTCCTCCCCGGCCACGGCCCGCAGACCACGATCGGCGACGAGCGCCAGACCAACCCATTCCTCACCGGTATGAAACCGGCCAAGAAGGGACTTTGAGCCCGATGTCTTTCCAGGCCCCGAAGGGGGTCTCCGAGTACGTCCCGCCGCGCAGCGCCCTGTTCGAGCAGGCGCTGAACGCCTTCGCGCAGTCCGCCCGCCGCGCCTGCTACGCGCCCGTGGAGACGGCGGTGTTCGAGGACACCAGCCTGTTCGTGCGCGGGGTCGGCGAGTCAAGCGACGTCGTCCGCAAGGAGATGTACTCCTTCGAAAGCCGCGGCGGCGACAAGATCACGCTGCGCCCCGAGTTCACCGCCGGGGTGCTGCGCGCCGTGCTCCAGTACAACCTGCACAAGGGCGCGCTCCCGGTGAAGGTCTTCACCAGCGGCCCCGCGTTCCGCTACGAGCGCCCGCAGGCCGGCCGGTACCGGCAGTTCTACCAGTTCGACGCCGAAGCGATCGGGACCGAGGATCCGCTGGTCGACGCCGAGACGATCGCCGTCGCCTACGACGCCTACCGCTCCCTGCGCCTCGAGCGGTTCACGCTGCTGCTGAACACCCTCGGGGACGGCAACTGCCGCCCCGTCTACCGCGCGGCCCTCCAGGACTTCCTGCGCAAGCTCGACCTGGACGCCGACACGCGCGCGCGGATCGAGATCAACCCGCTGCGCGTGCTGGACGACAAGCGCCCCGAGGTGCGCGCGCAGACGGCCGCCGCGCCGTACATCGTCGACTACCTGTGCGAGGGCTGCAAGGCCCACCACGACACCGTGCGCGAGCTCCTGACCAGCCTGGGCATCCCGTTCCAGGACGCGCCGCGCCTGGTCCGCGGCCTCGACTACTACATGCGCACCACCTACGAGTTCGACCACGCCCTGCTCGGGGCGCAGTCGGGCATCGGCGGGGGCGGCCGCTACGACGGCCTGAGCGAGGACATCGGCGGCCCGTCGCTGCCCGGCATCGGGTTCGCCGTCGGCCTTGACCGTATAGTGCTAGCCATCGAGTCCGAACGCGGTGCGACGGCCAAGGAGACCGCCGGCTGCCAGGTCTTCGGCGTGCCGCTCGGCGATGGCACCCAGGCCGACGTGCTCAGCCTGATCACGAAGCTCAGACGGGCGGGGGTCCGGGCCGACATGGCGTTCGGCAGCCGGGGGCTGAAGGGCGCGATGAAGGCCGCCGACCGCTCCGGTGCCCGCTACGCGGTGCTCATCGGGGCGGCGGAAAAGAATGCCGGAACCGTTCGGATAAAGGACCTGAAGGACGCTGACCAGCAGGACGTGCCGGCAACCGCGGCCGCTGACTGGCTGCTGAGCAAACTGGGAGAGACGCAATGATCCGGACCCACGAGGCAGGAACGCTGCGCGGCGCGCACGCGGGGGAGCGCGTCGTGCTGGCCGGCTGGGTGGCGCGGCGGCGCGACCACGGCGGCGTGATGTTCTTCGACCTGCGCGACGCGAGCGGCGTCGTCCAGGTCGTGTCGCGCGGCGACGACGAGTCGGTACATTCCGCGGGGGGCACGGGGGGTCGTCCCCCCGGGGGACACAGCCTGCGGGCCGAGTTCTGCGTCAAGGTGACCGGCGAGGTGCGGCAGCGGCCCGCGGGCAACGAGAACCCGGAACTGCCCACCGGCGCCGTCGAGGTCGTCGCGGAGGCCGTCGAGGTGCTGAGCGAGGCCGAGCCGCTGCCGTTCCCCGTCGAGGGCGGCACCGACATCAGCGAGGAAGTCCGGATCAAGTACCGCTACCTGGACATCCGCCGCGAGGAGATGGCGCGCAACCTGCGGATCCGGTCCGAGGCCGCCTACCTGCTGTCCGACGTGATGCGCGAGGCCGGCTTCGTCAACCTGGAGACCCCCTACCTGACCAGGTCCACGCCGGAGGGCGCGCGCGACTTCCTCGTCCCGGTGCGGCTCAAGCCGGGCAGCTGGTACGCCCTGCCGCAGTCGCCGCAGCTGTTCAAGCAGCTGCTCATGGTCGGCGGCATGGAGCGCTACTACCAGCTGGCCCGCTGCTTCCGCGACGAGGACTTCCGCAAGGACCGGCAGCCGGAGTTCACCCAGATCGACCTGGAGATGTCCTTCGTCAGCCGGGACGACGTCCTCGCGGTCGGCGAGGCGCTCGTCGCCACCCTGTGGCGGGAGATCGCCGGCTACGAGGTCCCGCTGCCGCTGCCCCGGATGACCTACGCGGAGGCGATGTCGCGGTTCGGCTCCGACAAGCCGGACCTGCGGTTCGGCGTGGAGATCAGCGACCTGACGGCCTACTTCGCGAACACCGGGTTCCGCGTCTTCCAGGCGCCGTACGTCGGCGCGGTCGTCATGCCGGGCGGCGGCTCGCAGACCCGCCGCGAGCTCGACGCCTGGCAGGACTGGGCCAAGTCGCGCGGGGCGCGCGGCCTGGCCTACGCGCTGATCGGCGCCGACGGTTCCGTGTCCGGCCCAGTCGGTAAGAACATCTCCGATGCCGAACGGTCCGGGCTGGCCGCGGCGGTCAACGCGTCGCCCGGTGACTGCGTGTTCTTCGCCGCGGGCGCCGCGCACGCCTCCCAGGAGCTCCTCGGCGCGGCCCGGCTGGAGATCGGCGCCCGCTGCGGCCTGATCGATTCCACGGCGTGGTCGTTCCTGTGGGTGGTCGACTTCCCGATGTTCGAGGAGACCGACGAGGGCGGCTGGACCGCGATCCACCATCCCTTCACGTCCCCGCTGCCGGAGTGGGCCGACAAGTTCGCGGCCGAGCCGGGCGGCGCCCTCGCCGACGCCTACGACATCGTCTGCAACGGCACCGAGCTCGGCGGCGGCTCGATCCGTATCCACCGGCAGGCGATGCAGCAGGCCGTGTTCGACATCATCGGCCTGTCCGCCGAGGAGGCGCAGTCCCAGTTCGGCTTCCTGCTCGACGCGTTCAAGTACGGGCCGCCGCCGCACGGCGGCATGGCCTTCGGCTGGGACCGGCTGATCATGCTGCTGGCGGGCGCGGAGTCGATCCGCGACGTGATCGCCTTCCCCAAGGCGGCCTCGGGCGCCGACCCGCTCACCGGCGCGCCCACGCCGATCACCGCGGCCCAGCGCAAGGAAGCCGGCATCGACGCGAGGCCGGCCCAGGCAACCCCGCCGAAGACAGGCTGATCGCTGCCCGTCCCAGCGGAGTACCGCAAGGCACCCCGGCGACTCCGCGTCCCGGTAGATCGCGGGTCATCCGCGGCTATATTCGCTGCGGATGACCCGCGATCATCGATTCGGCTGGGAAACGGCCCCGGCAAACCGGGATTAAAGGGGCGAACTGCGAGGCTTGGCAGCCGGTTCCCCGCTTTTGACCCGCGATCACTGGCACCGGACGGCGGTCAGCTCACCCGGCCGCAGGAGCCGCGAGCATGAATGTCACGATAGTCGGCGCGTTCCCGGCTGGGCGGGACGGCGACGCCGCGGACCTGGTCTTCGAGTACATGGCGGCCACGCAGGCGGAGACGGGCCGGCCGGTGCCCGCCGGCCCCGGGGAGCTTCCCGGCGTTCTCCGGCGTGAGTGCCGCGACCTCGCCAGCGTCTACCGGCCGCCGGGCACCCTGCTGATCGCGGACTGCGACGGCCGGCCAGCCGGGTGCGTTGGCCTGGCCGCCCGGCCCGGGTTGCGCACCCTGGAGGTCAAGCGTCTCTACGTGCGGCCGGCTTTCCGTCGGGGCGGGATCGCCCGGGCCCTGATGAGCCACGCCCACGAACACGCGGCCCGGCACGGCCTGACCCGGCTCGTCCTCGACGTCCTGCCCGCCCGCGAGGCAGTGATCGCCTTCTACCGCGGTCTCGGCTACACCGAGACCGCCCCCTTCGAAGCCGGATCGCCGGTCCCGATGATCTACCTGGAACGCCCCCGGACGGCACCGCGCTCGACCCGTGGATCCGCACCCATCAGCGCCTGGGCGCCACGATCCTGGCCGCCGCCCCTGCCTCGCAGACGATGACCGGCACCGTCGCCGAATGGGAGAAATGGACCGGCCTGGCCCTGCTGTCCACCGGCGACTACGTCATCCAGCAAGGACTGAGCGTGCTGCGCATCGACCGCGAGTCGGACCTGGGCACCTACGTGGAGCCGAACATCTGGCTCCGCCACCGCTGAGCCAAGGGCAAGCCGTGCTCCCGTGAACC
>DAHWEX010000599.1 GCA_027326205.1 Actinomycetota bacterium | reverse complement strand
CGCGTCAGGCAGCCAGGTGTGCACCGGGGCCAGGCCGACCTTGGTGCCGTAGCCGAGAACCGCGAGCAGGAACGCCAGCTCGACCGGCGTCTTCGGCAGGCGGGGCCCTGCGGAGATCAGCGGCTGGATGGCGAGGTTGGCGTGCGCGCCGAGCACCTGCGCCCCGGCGTAATAGGCGAAGATGGTGGCCAGCAGGCCAAGGCCGAGGCCGGCGGACGCGATCAGGACGTACTTCCACGACGCCTCGGCGGCGCCGTCGGTGTCCTCGATCGCGACCAGCAGCGCCGAGACGACCGTGGTCACCTCGACGGCGATCCACAGCAGCGCCAGGCTGCCCATCAGCGGCGCGGCGAGCATCGCCCAGGCGAACACGTTGAAGCCGAGGTAGAACCGGCGCGCGTACCTGGCGTCATGGTGCTCCAGGTAGCCGGCCGCGTACACCGCCACGGCCGCGTACAGGAAGCCGGTGGCGAGCAGGAAGATTCCGCTGACCGCGTCGGCCCGCAGGTACGACAGGTAGTTCAGCGTCCCGTGCGCGACCTCCGGGACCAGCGCGAGCACGAGGCAGAAGCACGTGATCCCGGACGCGATCGTGATCTCCGCCGCCACCCGGGCGGGTGCCCAGAAGCAGGCGATGCCCGCGCCGAGCGGGACGATGAGGAGGGCCAGGATGACTCCGAGCATTGCCGCCCTCCTATCCGCGCAGCCGGGTCAGGTCCGCGGTCGACAGGGACTCCGCGCGCGCGTGCTGCGCGCGGATCAGCATCGCGAACACGACGACCGCGAGCAGCAGGTCGAACAGGAACGCGGTCTCCAGCAGGAGCGGCAGCCCGGCCGCCACCACCAGCGCGGCGAGGGAGATCGCGTTCTCCAGCGAGAAGAACCCGATGGCCTGGGATGCGACGTCGCGGCGCACGATCATCAGCCCGAACGCGACGAACACCATCGCGCCCGCGACAGCCAGGGCGGTGGTCGGCGCCGCGGCACTGCGGATGCCCAGGTTGCCGAAGCTGAAGAACCCGAACGCCGCCAGGCCGATGCTGGCCAGCACGGCGGTTGCCGGGTTCAGCGTGTAGCTGCCGGGCACCCCCGGCGTGTCTTCCCCGACCGGCCTGCCGAGCAGGCGGCGCAGCACCAGCGGCACGGCGACCACCTTCAGCAAGGCCGACAGCGCGGCGAGCGCGTACAGGTCCGGCAGTCCCCGGTCGGCGGCGATGACGACCGCCAGCACGGAGACCAGCGCGGACTGGGCCGCGTACAGCCGGACCTGGTCCCGCACGAGGGCCTGCCGCAGCATCCCGAACTCAAGCAGCAGCATCAGCGCCGCGATCACGTTCGCCGCGCCTTCGTAGACACCTGGTGAGCTCATCAGCTCAGCCTCCCCCGAGATAGAGGGTGAATACGCCGAGTACAGAGAGCAGGAACGCGGCCGACGCGTACTCGGTGATCTTGAACAGGCGCAGCTTGGCGAACGAGTCGTCGATCACCGCGACGACGACGCCGATCGCCGCCGCCTTGGCGATCAGCGCCACGACCGCCAGCAGCACGGCGCCGAGCCGCTGGGTGGACGCCAGGCCCCACGGGGCGAGGAACACGTCGGCCAGGATCGTGAACAGGATGAGCTGCTTGAGCATCGAGCCCCACTTCAGCAGGGCGAAGTAGGGGCCCGAGTGCTCGAAGGAGCGGGCCTCCTCGATCATCCCGAACTCGTTCGTGCCGGTGTGCGTCTCCACCGGGATCCGGCCGGTCTCGTGCAGGATCACCATGAACAGCGCGGCGGACGCGAGCAGGTGCGCCGGGCGGATCACCTGCCCGGCTGACGACCGCACCGTCGCGGCCAGCGCGTAGGGCAGGTCGGTGCCGGTCAGCAGTGCCACCGTGAACACGACGAACAGCACGACCGGCTCGGTGATCGCCGAGAACGTCTTCGCCCGGCTCGACCCGAGCTGCGCGTAGGGGCTGCCCGTCTCCGCCGCGGCGGTCGCTACGACGAAGCTGGCCAGCGCCAGCAGGAACGCGCCGCCCAGGATGTCGCCCATGTAACCGAGCGGCAGCCCGTAGGTTGTCAGCACCGGGATCAGCAGCGGGATCGTCAGGTACGCGGCGACGGCAACGAAGGGCGCGGCGAGGAAGAACCAGCTCGCGCCCAACGGGGCGAGCGCTTCCTTGCGGCACAGCTTGGCCAGGTCGTAGTACGGCTGCAGCACCCGGGGTCCCCGCCGGCCCTGCAGCCGCGCCTCCACGCATCCGATCAGGCCCATCACGCCGGGCGCGCCGAGCGCGACGGTGAGGACCTGAAGCAGCTGGATCACGGGGATCGGTACGGCCGCGCTCACCGCGTGGCCCTTCGTTCATTGCCTGGCGGTTCTAGTACCTCGTCCACCGTGATGCCTCCTACCCGCACGACCCGAAAGCCACTGAAGGGGGTAGAGGCCATCAGCGCGCAAGCCGCGCGCGGTTATGGCGAGCCTCATCGCCATATAACCATTCCATTGTCCTCCACGGGCCGCCAGACCCGCAACCCGGCCAGCTGATGAACTCCGGCCCGGGTAAGGGAAACGCGGTGCCAGGCAACGCCGAGACGGCGTTGCCGCCATCAGGGCGGCGGAACCGACGAGGGTTAGCTGAATGGGACCATCGCTTCGGTGACGATCCTTCCGTGCCCTGGGCCGGCCCGGACAACATCACGTGCATCGTGGCCGATGTCATCGACGCGCACAGCAGCCGGGTGCCGCCCACCTGGCAGCCCGTGTTCGCCGGCGCGGCGGCCAGCGGCGCACGGGCTGACCTGTCCCGCCGGCCAGGCACAGTTCCCGGCGGCCAGGGCCGTGCGGCTGAGCCGGCCGACGCAGGCGCGATTGCGGGCGGCAGCCATGACGTCACAAGAACGCAGGACGTTGCTGCTGCTTCGGCACGCCAAGTCAGCCTGGCCCGATGTGCCCGATCATGAGCGGCCACTGGCTCGCCGCGGCCAGCGGGACGCACCCCTCATGGGACGCTGGCTGCGAGCCGCCGGCTACATCCCGGACCGGGTCGTGTGCTCCACCGCCCGCCGCGCAGCCCAGACGTGGCAGCTGGCGCAGCCCGCGCTGGGATCCGCCCCGCCGGCCGTCTTCGATGACCGTGTCTACGATTCCGCCGCGGCGCAGCTCCTCGACGTGCAGGCCGCCGCGCAGCAGGTGCCCGCTGCACGCGCAGTGGCCCCGCTGGGACGGCCCGGAGGACTACTACGCGGTTATGGAGGAGTCCCCCGGGGAAACCGAGCGGCGGCGCGCCGCCTGGCCGTGCATCAGGATCGGCAACCTGCTTTCCCCTGAGCTGCGGCGCATCGGCTAGAGACGCCGGCGCGTGCCCGAGCGGCCGCGGCGTCGCAGTCAGGGCACTGGCTACCCGGCTATGCTGGTAGTAGCACGGTGGAGGGGCTCGCCGTGCTGGCGCCGGCCGGCCTTTGCCGGAGGTGGCCCTGGATGCGGCGACGGTGCCGCCAACGGTCCCTGCCGTGAGCAGCGCGAGAGCGGGCAGGGAGGATGACGCGGGTGGCCGGGCGCGAGGATGTCCTGGAAAAGGCGCTGGAAGAGCTGGCCGGGCTGGGCGATGAGCGGGACAGGGAACGGATCGCGGCGTTGCGGGACCGGCTGGCCGCGGCACGGCTGCGGGTCCTGGTGGCCGGGGAGGCCAAGCGGGGCAAGAGCACGCTGGTCAACGCGCTGCTTAGCCGGCCGGTACTGCCGTCCGGCGTCACGCCGCTGACCGCGGTGGCGACAACCGTCCGGTACGGCGAGGACCCGCATGCCGTGGCGCGGTTCGCTGACGGGCGCGAGGAGAAGTACCCGCTGGCGGCGCTGGATGACCTGGTGACCGAGCGGGGCAACCCGCGCAACCGGCGGGGCATCGCGGCGGTGACCGCATTCGTGGACGCCCCCGTGCTGGCGGGCGGCGTGGAACTGGTGGACACGCCGGGCACGGGGTCGGTGTTCGCGTGGGACACCGACGCCGCGCACCAGGCCCTGGAGACGACCGACGCCGCGGTGTTCGTGCTGACCGCCGACCCTCCCGTATCGGCCAGCGAACGCGACCTGCTGGCCAGGGTCGGCGAGCTGTCGGTACGCACGTTCGCGGTGCTGAACAAGGCCGACCACCTGGACGCGGCCGGGCTGGGCGAGGCCGTGGACTTCACCGGCAGGGTGCTCGCAGGGGCGGGCCACCCCGGGCGGGTCTACCCGATGTCGGCGCGGGCCGCACTGAACGGCGGCGACCCCGGGTTCGCTGCGTTCGCCGCCGATTTCACCGCCTACCTAGCCGAACGGGGCAGCGCGGACCTGGCCGCCTCGGCGTCCGCGCACGCGCGCCGGATCGCCCGGTCGCTGCAGGATGAGGTGACGCTGACCCGCCGCGCCGCGCAGATGCGCGCCGGGGACGCCGCCAGCCGGGTGGAACAGTTCAGCGCCCGCCTGGCCGAGGCCGCCGTGCACAGCCGGGACGCCGTCGCGATCGCGAACGCGGAGTCGGCCCGCCTCCTGTTCACGCTCAACGACGCCGCCGCCGCTGACGGGCCCCGGCTCGCCCGCCAGGTCACCGCCCAGCTTGACACGCTGCTCGACGGCGGCCTGCGGGCCGCCGCCCCCGGCGAGATCGAGCAGCGGGGGCGTGAGCGGCTGGTCGCGCTGACCGTGGCAGCCGCCGACGCCTGGCGGCAGGACCAGCGCGGACGCATCGAGCTGGGCCTGGCGGCCGTCGACGCCAGGCTGGCGGCAGACCTGAAGGCCGAACTGGACGTGCTGCGCGGGTCGGCCGCCGAGCTGCTCGGCCTTGACCTCGCCGTCCCAGAGCCGGGCGGCAGGCTGGCCGAGGACCGGCGGTTCTTCTACACCACGGCCGAGGACGCGGGGCAGACCGAGCTGCTGGCGGGCGCGGTCCGTCGCCGCCTGCCCGGCGAGCTGGGCAGGCGCGCGGCCCGCGAGCACCTGCGCCGCGAGGCACCGGGCCTGGTGGAAGGCCAGGTCGGCCGGGCCCGCGGCGACCTGCAGTACCGGCTGGCGGAAGCCACCCGCCAGCTCCTGCGGGCCGTCGGCGCGCGCTACGGCGAGAGCACGTTCCGGCTGAGCAGCGCGCTGCGGACCGCCGCCAC
>DAHWEX010000520.1 GCA_027326205.1 Actinomycetota bacterium | reverse complement strand
CACGGCCGCGTGGCTGGTCTTGCCGCCGCGGCTGGTCAGGATGCCCGTGGCGGCGATCATGCCGTTCAGGTCGTCCGGGTTGGTCTCCCGGCGCACCAGGATGACGGCCTGTCCCGCGGCCGCCAGTTCCGCGGCGCGGGCGGAGTCGAAGACGGCCCGGCCGACGGCCGCGCCGGGCGACGCGCTCACGCCGACGGCGATCCTGGTGACGTCGGCGCCGGCGTCGAACGCGGGGAACATCAGCCGGACAAGCTCGGCCCCGGTCACCCGGGTCAGCGCCTCGTCCATGTCGATGACGCCCTGGTCCGCCAGCTCCACCGCGATCCGGAACGCCGCCGCCGCCGTCCGCTTGCCGACTCGCGTCTGCAGCATCCAGAGCTTGCCCCGCTCAATCGTGAACTCGATGTCGCACAGGTCGCGGTACCGGCCCTCGAGGACGCTCATGATCGACATCAGCTCGGCGTACGACGCCTTGTCGATGACCTCCAGGTCCTGCAGCGGGACGGTGTTGCGGATGCCGGCCACGACGTCCTCGCCCTGCGCGTTGCGCAGGTAGTCACCGTAGACACCGCGCGCGCCGGTCGCCGGATCCCGGGTGAACCCGACCCCGGTGCCCGAGTCGTCGCCCAGGTTGCCGAAGACCATCGCCATCACGTTCACGGCCGTCCCGAGGTCGCCGGGGATGCGCTCCTGCCGCCGGTACAGGACGGCGCGGTCGGTGTTCCAGGAGTCGAAGACGGCCCTGATCGCGAGGTCCAGCTGCGTCCGCGGGTCCTGCGGGAAGTCGCGGCCCGTCTGCTCGCGCACGATCTGCTGGTAGGAGTGCGCCAGGTTCCGCAGGTCCGCGGCGTCCAGGTCGGTGTCCGACGCCGCGCCGCTGGCCCGCTTGGCGCGGTCGAGCGCGCGCTCGAACCGCTCGCCGTCGATGCCCAGGACCGTCTTGCCGAACATCTGGATGAGCCGCCGGTAGGAGTCCCAGGCGAACCGCTCGTCGCCCGCCTGCTTGGCCAGCCCGCCCACCGAGTCGTCGGACAGGCCGATGTTGAGCACGGTGTCCATCATCCCTGGCATCGAGAACTTCGACCCGGACCGGACGCTGACCAGCAACGGGTCGGCCGGGTCGCCGAGCGTGCGGCCCAGGGCCCGCTCGATGACGGCGAGGTGCCCGGTGACCTCCGCGTCGAGCCCGTCCGGCGCGGCGCCGTGCCGCAGGTAGTGCCGGCAGGCGTCCGTCGTGATCGTGAAGCCGGGCGGCACGGGGAGGCCGAGATTCGTCATCTCGGCGAGATTGGCTCCCTTGCCCCCAAGAAGGTCTTTGAGGTCCTTGTTGCCCTCGGCGAAGTCATACACGAACTTCGGCACAGCAAGCTCCCGGGATAATGTGGCCGTAAATATGTCACGACCTTGACGCACTAATCGCTTAACCCCTGCTGATAACTAATTTAGACCGCGCGTGCGCAGCGGCAACGGACCAAAGTCCTCATTGAGCAGTCGCAGGTCTCGCTATCCTGAAATCGCGCCGCATTATGACCAAGGTCCCGCTGCCCGCCGCCTTCCGGCTCTGCACCGTCCGGGCCGGCTGGTATTTGCTGGAATGCAGGCATCCTGACCGGAGGAGGCGCCATGACCGGGTCCAGTGACGAGATCATCGTCGGGTACGACGGGTCGCCAGGCAGCGAAATGGCGCTGCACTGGGCCGCCCGGGAGGCACGCGGGCGGGCGGCCAGGCTGACGGTCTGCCATGCCTGGGCAGCGGACCTCGCGCTGGCCGCCGAGCCGCCGTTCGACCTCGCCCGGCAGCAGGGCGAGGAGATCATGAGCCGCGGCCTGCAGCATGCCGGGCTGATCGCGCGGCCGGACGGCGTGCGGCCGCTGCTGGTCCTCGGGTCGCCCGCCGAGGTGCTGTCCGAGCACAGCGCCGCCGCCGGCCTGCTGGTCGTCGGCGCCCGGGGACAAGGTCAGCTTCCCGGCCTGCTGCTGGGGTCCGTCGCCTGGCAGGTGGCCGGGCACGGCCGGGGGCGGGTTGTCGTCGTCCGCGCCCCGGGGCGGCCGGCCAACAGCGCGCCAGGCCCGGTCGTGGCCGGGGTGGACGGGTCGGCAGCCTCGCCCGCGGTGCTGGCCTTCGCCGCGCAGGAGGCGGCGCTGCGCCACGCTCCCCTGGTCGCC
Organism: Actinomycetota bacterium; assembly: GCA_027326205.1. Classification (GTDB taxonomy): domain Bacteria; phylum Actinomycetota; class Actinomycetes; order Streptosporangiales; family Streptosporangiaceae; genus Trebonia. Next base: position 7,484 of record DAHWEX010000520.1, on the reverse strand, counting down.
GTCTGCGCGCTGGCCGACGCGCCGGGGCACATGGGCGGCGCGCACGAGATCGAGCAGGAGTTCAGCGGCCTGCTGACCCGGTGGGAGAAGGATCACCCGGACGTTACCGTGCTCCGCCAGGTCACCCACGGTTCGCCGCGCACCGCGCTGCTGGACGCCGCGGCCGGGGCGCAACTGCTCGTCCTTGGCTCCCGCGGCCGGGGCGGCATCCGCGGCATGGTCCTCGGCTCGGTCGCCGCCGTCCTGCTGCACCACGCGCCCTGCCCGGTCGGCATCGTCCACCCGCCCGTCCCCGCCGGCCGCCAGCACGGCCCGGACACCCCTGCCGGGTAACGCGACCGGGGCGCGGGAGGGGCGGTCGCGATGAACGTCGCGGTCAGGTACGCACTGCTATCCGACGGCACGACGGCGCAGATACGCCAGGCGGCGCCGGGCGACTACGACGCGGTCCGGGCGATGCACGAGGAAATGTCGCCGGAAAATGCCTACCTGCGGTTCTTCAGCCTGAGCAGGGGCATGGCGGAGCAGGAGGCGCGGCGGGTCTGCCGTGCGCCAGGACCGGACCACGCCGCCCTGCTCGCACTCTGCGACGGCGCGGTGGCCGGCGTCGCCAGCTACGAGGTGACGGGCGCGGCCGGCGCGACCGCCGAGGTGGCGTTCGCGGTCGCGGACGCGATGCACCGCAAGGGCATCGCGACGCTGCTCCTTGAGCACCTGGTGTCGCTGGCCCGCGCCAGGCAGCTCACCGCGTTCACCGCGGACACGCTGGGCGAGAACACCGACATGCTGCGGGTCTTCAGTGACATCGGGCTGCCCGTGCACACCAGGCACGAGGGGGGAACGGTCGCGGTCACGATCCCGCTGCCTCCCGACGACACCGGCGGCGGCCTCGAGGGGTACCTCGACACGGTGGCCCTGCGGGAGTCCTCCGCCGATGTCGCCAGCCTGCGCCCCGTGTTCGCGCCCGGCGCGGTCGCGGTGGTCGGCGCGAGCCGCCGCCCGGGCACGGTTGGCCGCTCGGTGCTCGACAACATCCGCAAGGGCGGCTACCAGGGCCGGCTGTATGCCGTCAACCCGCACGCCGGCCAGCTCGGCGGCGTGCCCTGCTTCCCCGATGTGCCGAGCCTGCCCGAGGCGCCGGACCTGGTGGTCGTCGCCGTGCCGCCGCAGGCCGTGCCCGGCGTCGCGCGGGAGTGCGGAGCGCGCGGCGTCCGGGGCCTCGTGGTCCTCACCGCCGGCCTCGACAGCGGTCAGTCGGCCGACCTGCTGGCGGCATGCCGACGGCACGGCATGCGGCTGATCGGCCCGAACTGCTTCGGCGTCGCGGTGCCCGCGATCGGGCTTGACGCCACGTTCGCGGCGGCGAACCCGCTGCCGGGGACGGCGGGGATCGTCATGCAGTCCGGTGGCGTCGGGTTCGCGATGGCCGAGCACCTGTCCCGGCTCGGCATCGGCATCTCGTCGTTCGCGTCGGTCGGCAACAAGCTGGACGTTTCGAGCAACGACATGCTGATGTGGTGGGAACGGGACGGCGTCACCACGGTGGCGGTGCTGTACATCGAGTCGTTCGGCAACCCGCGCAAGTTCGCGCGCACCGCGCGGCGGGTGGGCCTGCGGATGCCGGTGCTCACCGTGCACGCCGGCCGCAGCCAGGCCGGCCAGCGCGCCGCGGCCTCGCACACCGCCGCCGTGGCGTCGCCCCTGGTCAGCCGGGAGGCGCTGTTCGAGCAGGCCGGGATCATCGCCACGCCGACCTTCGGCGAGCTCGTCGAGGCAACCGCGTTCCTCGCGACCCAGCGGCCGCCGGACGGCCGCACGGTCGCGATCGTGTCCAACGTCGGCGGCGCGGGCGTGCTCGCGGCCGACTCGTGTACCGACCTCGGCCTCAGCGTGCACCACGCGAGCGGCCTGACCAGGCGGCGGCTGGACGCGCTGGTGCCCGCGGGAGGAGCCGCCGACGGTCCGGTTGACACGACCGCGACGGTGGACGCCGACACCTTCCGCAAGATCCTGGAACTGCTGTCCGCGGCGCAGGACGTGGACGCGATCATCGCCCTCGTCCTGCCGACCAGCGCCACCGGCGACCTGGCCGCCGCGCTCACCGAGGCCGAGGTCACGGTCCCGCTCGCGGCCGTTGTCCTCGGCCAGCCGGAAGGCGTGCGCCTGCTCGACGCCCGGCCCGGCCCGGACGCCGGGTCCGGCAAGATCCCCGCGTACGGGAGCCCCGAGGCAGCGGCCAAGGCCACCGCCCGGGCGGCCGCGTACGGAGCGTGGCGGTCCGCCCGGCGCGGCGAGGTGCCGGACTTCCCCGACATCGACCACGCCGCCGCCAGGGCACTGGTGCGCGGGTTCCTCGCCGCCGCGCCGGACGGCGGCTGGCTGCCGTCCGGTCCGCGCGACGAACTGCTGCGCGCCTACGGGATACCGGCGCTCCGCGCGGCCGCCGTGCGCACCGAGGACGACGCCGTCGCGGCGGCGGACGCCGCCGGCTACCCGGTGGCGCTCAAGGCGAACGTGCCGGGCCTGGTACACAAGAGCGACGCCGGGGCGGTGCTGCTGGACGTGCGGACCGGAACCGGCGTGCGAGCCGGCTACCGGCGGCTGGCGGAGCGGTTCGGCCCTCGCCTGGCGGCCGTCGACGTCGAGCCGATGATCACCGGCGGGACGGAGATGATGGTCGGCGTGGCCGACGACCAGACGTTCGGCCCGCTGGTGGTGTTCGGCCTCGGCGGCGTCGCCACCGAGTTGCTCGCCGACCACGTCGCCAGGCTGGCGCCGCTGACGGGAGACGACGCCGACACGATGATCGGGTCCATCCGTTCCGCGGCGCTGCTGCGCGGTTACCGTGGCATGCCGCCGGCCGACCTGGCCGCCCTGCGGGACCTGCTGCTGCGGGTGTCCCGGCTGGCCGACGACCTGCCCGAGATCTCGGAACTCGACCTCAACCCGGTCATCGCCCGGTCAGACGGCGTGATCGCGGTCGATGCCCGGATCAAGGTCGTTCCCCAGGCGGCGCAGGACCCGTTCCTGCGCTGCCTGCGGTTACCCGCCGTGCCCGGGCGAGGTGCCTAGCGAGGTGCGTGCCGGGGTGCGTGCCGAGGTGATTGGCGCCTGGCGGACGGCAGGACCGCCAGGGCGATCGCGCAACCGCCGAGGGCGACGCCCGCGGCGGTGAGCAGCCCCAGGTCCATGCCGCTGATGAAGGCGCTCCTTGCGGCGGCCGCGAGTTCCGCGCCGAGGCTCCCGCCGACCCGCGCCGCCACCTCGAGCGCCCCGCCGAGCGAGCCGCGGATCGGGCCGAGGACCGCCGGGGGCACGTGGTAGGGCGCCAGGGCGGCGGAGATGTCACCGGTGTACCGGGTGTTCAGCAGGCTGCCGATGACGGCGACGCCAAGCGCGCCGCCCGTCTGCATGAACGCGCCGTTCGTGGCCGCGCCGACGCCGGTGTCGCTGCCGGGCAGCGCGCCCATCACGGACTCGGTGGCCGTGGGCATGGCCAGCCCCACGCCGAGGCCGAGCGCGATGATGCCGGGCAGGATGCTGAGGTACGTCGAGCCGGTGGTGGCGGTGGAAAGCTGCCACAGGCCGCCCGCGATGCACGCCAGGCCCGCCGCCACCGTGTACCGCACCGTGGTCACCCGCAGGCCGAGTGTCGCCAGCGGCGCCACCACCGCGATCGTCACGGCCGCCGGCAGGACCCGGATCCCGGCGGCGAGAGCGCTGTACCCGAGGCTGAACTGCAGGAACTGAGTGAGCAGGAACAGCGTGCCGAACAGGCCGAACGCCACCATGGCCATCGAGCAGACCGCGCCCGACAGGGCGCGCTCGCGGAACAGGCCCAGGTTCAGCATCGGGTGGGGCGTCCGGCTCTCCCAGAGGGCGAACAGCACGAGCACGGCGGCGCCGCCCGTCGCCGCCGCCAGGACCCGCACCGACGTCCAGCCCCGGACCGGGGCCTCGATCAGCGACCAGAGCAGCAGGCCAAGGCCGGCGATGGACAGCACCGCCCCGGCGAAGTCCGGCCGCCGCGGCGCGTGGCTCCGCGACTCCGGCACCAGCGGGACAGCGCACGCGAATCCGGCCAGCGCGATCGGAACGTTGATCAGGAACACCGACCCCCACCAGAACCGGGCGAGCAGCGCGCCGCCGACGATCGGGCCGAGCGCGACCCCCAGGCCGCTGGTGGCCGCCCACAGGCCGATGGCGCGCTGCCGTTCCCTGGCGTCGGTGAAGATGCTGGTGATCAGGGACAGCGTGGAGGGCATCATGACCGCTCCGCCGATCCCCATGCTGGCCCTGGCGGCGATCAGCCCGCCCGTCGACCCCGAGAAGGCCGCCCACGCGGATCCGGCGGCGAACGCCAGCAGCCCGGCGCAGAAGACCTTCTTCCGCCCCACCCGGTCGGCCACGCTCCCGGCGACCAGGAGCAACCCGGCGAACACCAGCACATAGGCGTCGACGATCCACTGCAACTCGGTCGTGCTCGCCTGCAGGTCCCGCACCAAAGCCGGCAGCGCGACGTTGAGCACCGTCGTGTCCAGGCTGACCATCAGCAAGGTCACGCACAGCACGGCGAGAGCGAGCCACCGCCTGCCGGGCGCGCCGGGCGCCGGCACGCCCGGCTCCCGGTGTGAGGCAACATGCGTCGTCATGCCCCTAAGCTTCACGCCGCCTGGCCGGGCGCGAGTAGAGGCCAAGGACCCCCTCCGGCGCGGCCCTAGGGCGACCTGTCCACCTGGCCCGCGTTCCGCGATTCCGCACCGCGAGACCGCGAGCGGCCGGTGACCTGCGCCCGTCGCGGCGGGACCTTAGCCCGTTGCGGCGGAGCCGTTCCGGCGAGAGCCTCGAAGGAGGGAACCGGGGGGTTTCCCGCGTACCGAGGTGAAGTCCGATGCCGTGGCACCCCAGGCAGTACCTGCCGCAGCTGCGCGAGGCGGTGGACCGCGCGCCGTCCATCTTCAACCAGCGCCCGTGGGAGCTGACGGCCGCCGACGACGACCGGCTGGAGCTCTACTCCGTGCCGAGCGCGGCCCTCGCCGACAGCGGGCTGTTCCGGGAGGCGGTGATCAGTTGCGGTGCGGCCCTGTACAACCTGCGGCTGGCCATCCGGGTCGCCGGCCGGAAGCCGACGGCCTGGCTGCTTCCTGGCATGGACCACGACACCGCGCTGCTCGAGACCGTGCACGCGGAGCGGACCCTGCTCGCGTCGGTCGAGGTGATGCCGGGCCGGGCGGCTTCGCCGACCGACGCCGAGCAGGAGCTGTACGAGGCGCTCTGGCTGCGGCACACGGACCGCTCGCCGCACCGCTACCAGCCGGTGCCCGCGCCGATCCTGGTCGAGATGGAGGTCGCCGCCGCGCACGAGCGCGGCTGGCTCCGCACGCTGAATCCGGCCGAGTCCAGGCGGGCAAGGCGCGCTGCGGCCAGGGCCAGCTGGGAAATCGACCAGAGCGAGACGCTCCGCAGGAGGCTGTCCGCGCTAGCCGCCGCGGTTCCCCGCGACGCTTACGGACCGACGCCGCAGGACGCGCGGGACGCACCGGTCCGGCCGGACTTCTTCCTGCCGGAGAGGGTCGAGCGGTTTGAGCGGCATCCGGTCATGATGGCGCTGTCCACGGACGACGACCGGCCGCTCGACTGGCTGCGGGCCGGCCAGGCGCTGCAGCACGCCCTGCTCACCGGTACCCGCTTCTCGATGTCGGCGCCGGGCGGCCGCAGCACTCCCTACCGCCAGCGGCTGGAGTACGGCCCGCTCGACCCGCACCGCTTGCGGCCGCGTCCCGGCGTCCCGGCCGGGTACGCGGTCGAGGCGTCCTTCCTCACCCAGTCCCTGGAGCTGGCCGACCTGCGCGGACGGGCCCGGTTCTGGCCGTGGCGGGCCAGCTACACGGAGGTTCCGCAAATCGTGCTCCGCGTCGGCTACGTCCCGGTCACGGGCGGCGGAGCCGGTGCCGGCGATCCGGCGGGTACCGGAAGCCGGTGAGGGCCTTGGCCAAGCTGCTGGTAGCGCTGCTGATACCGCTCTTGATCGTGATGACGGCACGGGATCCGCATGCGGTCGAACGGCTGGTGGAAATAGTCTTCACGGTGGGCGGCAGAATGCTCAACGACACGGCGGCGCTGCTCGACAGGCTGCTTGACGGCCACTGACGGCCACGCCTGACGGCCGCTGACGGCCGGGACCGGGCGCGGCGGCGCTACGGCCGTCCGGCGGGCGGCGGCTTTCCCCGCCACGCGTGGTGCCGCAGGACCATGCGCCGGAGTTCGTCAGCGCCCCAGACGATCAGGGGGAACGGCGCGACGGTGGCGAGCTGACCGGGGGTGAGGGCGGCGGTGCCGAAGAAGCCGTGCAGCGGCGGGGCGTACACCACCGCCGCGGCGAATGCGAGCGCGACGGCGAGCGCGGCCAGCAGGGGCCGGTTGCTGAGGACGCCGACCTGGCGCAGCGAAGCGTGGTCCGTGCGGACCGCGAACGCCGTGCCGACCTGGCAGGCGACGATGCCGAGCCAGGCGACGGTGGTGGCCTGGCGGTAGCCGTGGTTGAGCGGCGAGCCGGGCCCGGTGGGGGCGCCCGGCTGCCAGCCGGCGTGCCGCAGCGTGAGGAAGAACCCGGCCATCACCAGGGTGGCGGACAGCAGGCCGAGGAATCCCCACGTCCTGGCCAGCATGCCCCGGCTGATGACACCCTCGCCGCGCTGGCGCGGCGGCCGGTCCATCAGCCCGGGCTCGGCAGGCTCGCGGCTGAGCGCCAGGGCCGGCAGCGTATCGGTGCCCAGGTCGATCGCGAGGAGCTCCATGATGGTCAGCGGCAGCGGCACGGTACCGCCGGCCAGCGCGAAGACGACGAACGGCAGTACCTCGGGGACGGCGTGCGTGAAGATGTAGCTGATGAACTTGCGGACGTTGTCGTAGACCCGCCGCCCCGCCTCCACCGCCGCGGCGATCGTGGCGAAGTTGTCGTCGGTGAGCACCATCGTGGCCGCCTCGCGGGCCACGTCGGTACCGGAGCGGCCCATGGCCACGCCGATGTCGGCGCGGCGCAGCGCCGGGGCGTCGTTGACCCCGTCGCCGGTCATCGCGACGACCTGGCCCATCGCCCGCAGCGCGTCGGCGATGCGCAGCTTGGCCTCCGGCGAACTGCGGGCGAATATCACCTCGGCCCCCGAGCCGAGCAGTTCGTCGAGGGCCGGCTCGCTCATCGCGTCGAGGTCCCCGCCGCTGACCACGCGCATCCCGCCGGGGCCTGCGCCGATGCCGACGCGGCGGGCGATGGCGGCCGCGGTCAGCCCGTTGTCGCCGGTGACCACGTGGACGCGGATCCCGGCCCGGTGCAGCCGGCTGATGGCGTCGGGCACCTCGGGACGGGGCGGGTCCTGCATCGCGACCAGCCCGGTCAGGCACAGGTCCCGCTCGGCGTCCTCGCGCGCCGCGGGAATCTCCGCTCCGGGCGGCAGGACGCGGCGGGCGAATGCCAGCACCCGCAG
>DAHWEX010000507.1 GCA_027326205.1 Actinomycetota bacterium | reverse complement strand
GCGAGCCTGAGAAAGGCGTTGATCGCGGAATTTTGTGGCACCGCGGAAAATAAATGCGCTATACGAGCACCAGAATTCCGTGGTGCAGCAAAATTCCGCGATCATTCCTTCGGTCGGCGCCTGCGGGGACGGATATTACCGGCATTCCCGAATTGCCGCATCCGAGGCTAGCGAGGCCATACCGTGCCGTGCGTACTTTCGTCGCCCCGGCAACGAGGCTCCTTCAGGTGGCGGGCCCCGCGCCGCCGGGATGGCGCTGTGACCCGCTGCGCCAGTTGCCCCTTGGCGCTGTGAACCGCGCCGCCAGTCCTATCGGTGCGGCGCGACACAGCGCCGGCCCGCTTTTAGCGGCGAGGGCCACAGAGCCTAGCCGGTGTCGTGAATAGCCCTCAGTTATGCGGGGTGGTGCCCGGAGGGCCGCCGAGGTCGAGGTGACCGCGTTGGCTCAGCGGTTCCGCGCAGAGATGGCGGCCGCTGCCCAGCCGACATCGCCGTCGCCGGGGCAGGTCATCGCGGGCCTCAAGGGGGTCATCGGTACCAAAGGCGGTCATCGGTACCAACTGTTCACGGTCGTTTGCCTGACGCGTGGCGGACCGCGGTGACCAGTCGGGCGGTGTCGAGGCCGGTGACGGTGTCGCGGAGGCTGAAGGTAAGGGGCGGCGGCGAGGCTGGCTGACAGCCGGAGCGCGATTTCTCCCAGCGGCATGCACCCGAACGGGTGGCGCCGGCCGCGACTGGCGCCACCGGGACAGCATCAGGTGGCCGCGTGTGCTTCCCCGTGGATCGTGAATTCCTGGAGTCATGCGCTGTCCCGAGAACGAGGCCCGCCGCAGGCGCAGGCGCGGGGGCGGCGGCCCGTGCCTGCGGCGGCGGCCCGTGCCTGCCGGGCGGTCTGGCCCGGCAGGCGGTTGAGCGGACCGCGGCGGTAACGAACGGTCCGCGGCTCAGACCGGCCAGTTAGCGGGCAGCGCCGGGATCGCGTTCGCGCGGACGACCTCCGCGACGAACGCGGCGCTCTCCTTCGGGATGCGGCGGCCAGTGGGGAAGTCCACGTAGACGATGCCGAACCGCTTCTGGTAGCCGTAGGCCCACTCGAAGTTGTCGAGCAGCGACCAGACGTAGTAGCCGGCCAGGTTCACGCCGTCCCGGGCGGCCCGCGCGCACGCCTCCAGGTGCTGGTGCAGGAACTTGATCCGCTCCAGGTCGTTGACCTTGCCGTCGGGGTTCGGGTAGTCCTCGGCCGCGCACCCGTTTTCGGTGATGTAGAGCGGCAGCCCCGGTGCGTCCTTCGACAGCCGCACGAGCAGCTCGTACAGCCCGTCGGGGTCGATGAGCCAGTCCATGTTGGTCGTCTCGAGGCCGGCCGGGTAGTACTCCACCACGCCGCCCTCGGTGCCCGGCACCGGCGGGTACTCGCGCAGCCGCAGGTTCGCCGGGTCGCCGGGCCGCAGGTGCTGCGGCCGGTAGTAGTTCACCCCGAGGAAGTCGACCGGCGCGGAGATCGCGGCCAGGTCGCCGTCGCGGATCAGCGCGGCGGGCGGCAGGATGGCGGCGGGCGCGTGCTCCGGGTAGCGGCCGAAGAGCAGCGGCTCGAGGAACACGCCGTTGTGCTTCGCGTCCGCGACGAGCCGGGCCCGCTCGAGGAGCGCGGCCGAGCCGTTGGCGTCCGGGGTGACGATCACCGGGGTCAGGTTGAGCGTGATGCCGACCTGGGCGCCGGGCACGGCGGCGCGCAGCGCGGCGGTGGCGAGCCCGTGGCCGAGCAGCAGGTGATGGGTGGCCGCGGCCGCCGCGGCCTCGTCCGCGATACCCGGCGCGTGGATACCGGTTCGGTAACCGAGGTCGGTGACCACCAGCGGCTCGTTCAGCGTGATCCAGCGCTCGACCCGGTCGCCGAGTGCCTCACCGACGACCGCCGCGTAGTCGGCGAAGCGCAGCGCGATGTCCCGGGACGCCCACCCGCCCTGGTCCTGCAGCGCCTGCGGCAGGTCCCAGTGGAACAGCGTGGCCGCGCCGGAGATGCCGCGCTCCGCCAGGGTGTCGAGCAGCGCCTTGTAGTGGTCGAGCCCGGCCTGGTTCACCGGCCCCGCGCCCGTCGGGAAGATCCGCGGCCAGGAGATCGAGAACCGGTAGCTGGACAGCCCGAGGGACGCCAGCAGGTCCGCGTCCTCCGGGTAGCGGCGGTAGGAGTCGCACGCGACGTCGCCCGTGTCGCCACCGCGCACCTTCCCCGGCGTGCGGCTGAACGTGTCCCATACCGAAGGCCCGCGCCCGTCGGCATCGGCCGCCCCCTCGATCTGGTAGGCGGCCGTCGCCGCGCCCCAGGCGAAGCCCTGGGGGAAGGCGAGCGGTTCGCCGGGCGACGTGACATAGGTCATAGGTTCCTCCTTGACGCGACCGTTTGCGGGGTTTAGCGTAAGCGCTTACATCAGAGCTTGTAAACGCTTACATTTAGGACACATTGCCCTGTGGTTACGCTCTATGACGTCGCTCGCCAGGCGGGGGTCTCCATCGCCACCGTCTCGCGGGTCCTGCACGGGCAGGAGCCGGTGCGGGAGACGACCCGGGCCCGCGTGCGCGCGGCGATCGAGGAGCTCGGCTACGTCCCCGACGGCGCCGCGCAGTCCCTCGCCAGGAACCGCAAGGACGTCATCGGCCTGGTCTGCGTGGAGCACACCGGGCTCAAGCCCAACCAGTACGACATCGAGTCGATGAGCCTGCTGTTCTACGACGAGGTGATGCGCGGCGTCGAGGCGCGGATCAGGGAGCTGTCCTGGTCGCTGCTGATCACGTTCCTGCGCGAGGACGAGAACAGCGGCACGACGCTGGCCGCCGACGGCCCGGTGCAGTCCCGGCTGCACATCCTGTCCGGGAAGGTAGACGGCCTGCTGATCGGCGAGGGCGTGGTCCCGTCGTCGGTGATAACCCAGCTGGCCAAGCGGGTCCCCCTGGTGGTCCTGGCCGGCGACATGGCCCAGCGCGGGGTGGACGTGGTGGCCGCCGACAACTGGTCGGGGGCGCACGCGCTGGTGGAGCACCTCGTCACCGGCCACGGCAGGCGCCGCCTGTTCCACGTCGACGGGCCATCGACCGCGCCCGACGCGGCCAGCCGGCGGCTCGCGATGCGGGCGGTCATCGACGCTCATCCAGGCACGGTGCTGACCGGCTCCTTCTGCGGTAGGTTCACCGTCCATAGCGGCCAGGAGGCGGCCGAGCGGCTGCTCGCGGAGACGCGCGCGGCCGGCAGGCCGCTGCCTGACGCGATCGTCTGCGCGAACGACCAGATGGCCATCGGCATGGTGCGCACCCTCACGGGGCGCGGTATCCGCATCCCCGAGGAGGTGGCGGTGGTCGGCTTCGACGACATCTTCCCCGCCAGCCTCACCGAGCCGCCGCTGACCACGGTCCACCAGCCAATGCGCAAGATCGGCGAGCGCGGCTGCGACCGGTTGATTGAACGGATCACCAACCCGTCCCTGCGCCCGCGGGTCGAACTGCTCCCGGCCGAGCTCGTGCTCCGGTCGAGTTGCGGCTGCCCGCCGGGAACGGTGACGCGGCGGCAGGTGACCCGGGCCATGACCAACGACAAGATCACAGAAAGGTAGGTGGAAGGCATGTCGTTCCTGTTGCGCCGCCTCGCCTTCTACTTGGTAGCGGCGTGGGTGGCGATAACCCTCAACTTCTTCATCCCCCGCGCGGTACCGGGCAATCCGGTCCAGACCATCCTGTCTAAATACCCCGACCTGACGCCGCAGGCCTACAAGGCGCTGTCGCAGATGATCGGCGGAGCGCTCCAGCACGGGTCGCTCTGGTCGCAGTACACGGCGTACCTCAGCGACGTCTTTCACTTTAACTTCGGCACCGACCTGGCGAACTTCCCGACGCCGGTCTCGCAGATCCTGAGCCAGGCGATTCCGTGGACGCTGATCCTGGTCGGCACCGCCACGGTGATCGCGTTCCTGCTCGGCACGCTGTTTGGCATCCTGGCCGGCTGGCGGCACGGCGGCTGGCTGGACCGCTCGCTGCCGGTTCTGATGTTCCTGCAGGCCGCGCCGTACTTCTTCGTCGCGCTGATCCTGGTGTACTTCTTCGCGCTCAAGGGCGGCTGGCTGCCGTCGGCCCAGGGATACAGCGCCGAGAACGTGAGTCCCGGATGGACCTGGTCGTTCATCAGCAACGCGGTGGAGCACTCGATCCTGCCGGCCGGCACCATCGTGCTCACCTCGGTGGCGGGCTGGATGCTGCAGATGCGCAACGTCATGATCACCACGATCAGCGAGGACTACGTGGTGGCCGCGCAGGCCAAGGGCCTGTCACAGATCCGGATCGTGTACACCTACGCGGCCCGCAACGCGCTGCTGCCGCAGTTGCAGGGCTTCGGCCTGGCGCTCGGCTTCGTGGTCTCCGGTTCCGTGGTCATGGAGATCGTCTTCTCCTACCCGGGCATCGGCTACAACCTGGTCCAGGCGGTCGGCTCCAAGGACTTCCCGCTGATGCAGGCGCTCTTCCTGGTGATCACGTTCGCGGTGCTCATCGCCAACCTGCTCGTCGACCTGATCATCGTGCTGTTCGACCCGCGGGCCCGGACGAAGGAGGCGAAGTAGGTGAGCATCTGGCGCAGCCTGCCGGTGCGGGCGAAGACCGGCGTCTGCCTGTTCGGTTTCTTCGCGCTCGTCGCGATCTTCGGCCCGGTATTCGAGCCGTTCAACCCGGGATTCGAGAACCAGAACCCGAGTTTCTCGCTGAATCCCCCGAGCCTGCACCACCTGCTCGGCACCACTCAGCTTGGCGAGGACGTGTTCTCCCAGGTGCTGACCGGCACCCGGCTGACGCTCGAGGTCTCGCTGCTCGTCGGTGTCATCGCCACCGTCCTGTCGGTGCTCGTCGGGGTGACCGCCGCGTACCTCGGCGGGATATGGGACGACCTGCTGTCCCTGCTCACCAACGTGTTCCTGGTGATCCCCGCGCTGCCGTTGCTGATCGTGCTGCTCGGCTACCTGTCGAACCAGGGGCAGACGCCCACGGTCATCGTGCTGGCCGGCCTCGGCTGGCCGTGGGGCGCGCGGGTGATCCGGGCGCAGACGCTCACGATCAGGAACCGCGACTTCATCGCGGCGTCACGCGAAACCGGCGAGCCGACCTGGCGGATCATCGTCTTCGAGATCATCCCCAACGAGATCTCGCTGATCGCCGCCAACTTCGTCAACACGGTGCTGTACGCGCTCGGCGCCTCGGTCGCGCTGGCCTTCATCGGGATCGCCAACCTGACGAGCTTCTCGCTCGGCGTGGTCCTGTACTGGGCGCAGAACGGCAACGCGCTGCAGAGCGGCGACTGGTGGTGGTGGATCCCGGCGGGTCTCGTCATCGCGCTGATGGGCACCTCCCTGGTGCTGCTCAACTCCGGCATCGACGAGATCGGCAACCCGCGGCTGCGCTCCTCGCGCGAGACGGGCCGGATCGGCGGGCATCGCATCTGGACCACCGACCCCACGCCGGTGCTGTCCCAGCTCACCGCGCCCCGCGGCAGGGTCGGGCAGTTCGCCCACGCGTTCTCGCGGTCCTCGCTGCTAGACCGGGCCGCCACCAAGAACCACGCTGACGGCGCGGCCGAGGCCCCAGCCGCGACCCCGACCGGAGGTGAGATTCTGTGAGCCCGATCCTGGAGATCAGCGACCTGTCCGTGGTGTACCGGACGTCAGCCGGCGACGTGCGCGCCGTCGAGCACGTCAGCCTCGAGCTCAACCCCGGCGAGGTGGTGGGCCTGTGCGGCGAGAGCGGCTCGGGCAAGTCCACCCTCGCCTACGGCGCGACCCGGCTGCTGCGCACGCCTGCCCTGGTCACCAGCGGCAGCGTGCGCTACGGCGGCCGCAGGCTCACCGGTGGCGGCGACCCGGTGGACCTGCTCGCGATGACCCATCACGAACTGCGAGCCGTGCGCTGGCGCGAGATCGCGATCGTGTTCCAGAGCGCGATGAACGCGCTCAACCCGGTGCTCCGGGTACAGGAGCAGCTGCTCGACGCGATCAACGCGCACCTGAAGTTGCCCAGGCGCGAGGCGCACGAGAAGGCCGCCGAACTGCTCGACCTGGTCGGCATTCCGCGCAACCGGCTCCGCTCCTACCCCCATGAGCTGTCCGGGGGCATGCGGCAGCGCGTGATGATCGCGATGGCCCTGGCGGCCGACCCCGAGGTCGTGATCATGGACGAGCCGACCACCGCGCTCGACGTGGTGGTGCAGCGGGACATCCTGGCGCAGATCGTGGAGCTCAAGGAACGGCTCGGCTTCGCGGTCCTGTTCATCACCCACGACCTGTCGCTGCTGCTCGAGCTCGCGGACCGGATCGCGGTGATGTACGCGGGCCGGCTGATGGAGACCGGCGGCTCGCAGGACCTCATCCGCGACCCGGCGCACCCCTACACCAGGGGCCTGCTCAACTCGTTCCCCTCGATACGCGGTCCCCGCAGGGAGCTGACCGGCATCCCCGGGTCGCCGCCCGACCTGCGCGACCCGGCACCGGGCTGCCCGTTCGCCCCCCGCTGTTCCTTTGCGGTGCCGGCCTGCGGCGCCGTGGACATGACGCTTGAGCCCTGGGACGCCGCGCCGGGTGCCGTCCACCGGGTGCCGTCCACCGCTCACCTGACCGCCTGCCCCATCGTGACCCCGAAAGTCAGCCAGGAAGGGGTGCTGTCATGACCGAGCCGATCATCAACGGCGTGCCCGCCTCGAGCAGCCTGCCCAGTGGCGTCCCGGTGAGCGATGCCCCGGCCGCGCCGGCCGTCAACGCGGACGCCGAGCAGGTGGGAGAGCCCGCCGTCGTCGAGTCGGTCGCCGCCGCGCGCGGCCCGCTCGCGCTGGAGGCCGTCGGCCTCGGCAGGGACTTCAAGCTGGGCCGCGGCCAGGTGCTGCACGCGGCGAGGAACGTCTCGTTCGGCCTGTACCGGGGCGCGGTCGTCGCGCTGGTGGGGGAGAGCGGCTCCGGCAAGTCCACCGTGGCCAAGCTGCTGGCCGGGCAGGAGCGGCCCACCCACGGGTCGGTCAGGCTGGAGGGCAAGCCGGTCGACGTCGGCAGCAGCCGCAGGTTCCGCCAGTACAAGCGCCAGGTGCAGTACGTCTTTCAGGACCCGTTCAGCTCGCTGAACCCCACGCACACGGTCGGCTACCACCTGGCCCGCCCGGTGAAGCTGCACCAGCCCGGGGTCAAGGACGTCAAGGCCGCGGTCATCGACCTGCTTGAACTGGTGCGGCTGACGCCGGCCGCCCAGTTCGTCGGGAAGTTCCCCTACGAGCTGTCCGGCGGCCAGCGGCAGCGCGTCTCGTTCGCCCGGGCGCTGGCGGCCAAGCCGGCCGTGCTGCTCGCCGACGAACCGGTGTCCATGCTCGACGTCTCCATCCGCCTGGAGATGCTCGGCCTGCTCAACGACCTGCGTTCCAGGCTCTCCCTGGCGCTGCTGTACATCACCCACGACATCGCCTCCGCCCGGTACTTCGCGGACGAAGTGCTGGTGATGTACGGCGGGCAGATCGTAGAACGGGGCCCGGCCGAGGACGTCACCCAGCGTCCGGCCCACCCCTACACCCAGCTCCTTATCGCCTCCGCCCCCGACCCGGACGACCTGGGCTCCGTGCTCAAGTCCGCGAACGTGGGCGCCGGAGGCGGTGCGGCCCGGGCCGGCAATGTCGGCCCGGCCGCCGCCGGCTGCCCGTTCAGCAACCGGTGCCCGCTTGCCATCGACAAGTGCAAGCAGGAGAACCCCGCTCTCCAGCTGCTGACGCCCAACCGGGCGGCGGCGTGCTGGCGACTGGACGTCGCCGCCTCGTCTTTGACGGACAGCGTCGTCTAACCAGAGAAATACAACTCCTTCTCGAATTCGCACCACCCGAGAGGAAAGGTCAAAGTTGACAACCAAGGCAATCTTCAGTAAGAGAGCGGTGGCGGCGGGTGCCGTCATGCTCCTGGGGGCCGGCCTCGCGGCCTGCTCCTCGTCGAGCAGCACCCCCGCGGCGAGCGGGACCGGCTCGAGCAGCGCCAGCGGCAGCACCACCTCGAACCAGCCGCCGCTGGTCATGGAATCCTCCCCGGAGGAAACCCTGACCGACAACTTCAACCCGTTCGACGGCGCGTCGCCGATTCAGGGCATGGGCGCCACCGGCCTGGTCTACGAGCCGCTGCTCACCTTCGACCTGGCCAACCCGGCGCAGGCCCCGTACCCGATGCTGGCCACCGGCTACACCTGGGGCCCGGGCGGCAAGTCGATCACCTTCACGATCCGCCAGGGCGTGAAGTGGAACGACGGCCAGCCGATGACCGCCGCCGACGTGGCGTTCTCGTTCCAGTACGTGCTCAAGAGCACCAACAGCAAGACGGACAACGTCAACTTCACCGGCCTGCCCACCACCACGAAGGTCACCACCTCGGGTAACACGGTCACGCTGAGCTTCCCGACGCCCGAGTACATGAACCTGCTGAACATCGCCGGCGAGGCGATCATCCCGCAGCACATCTGGTCGTCGGTCACCGACCCGGCTCACTTCAACGACCCCAAGCCGGTCGGCGCCGGGCCGTACACCCTGGGCAACTTCACCAACCAGGGCTTCACGATGGTGGCGAACCCGTCGTACTGGCAGGCGGTCCCGGTGAAGAAGGTGTACTTCCCCGACTACACCGGCAACGTGCCTGCCCAGAACGCGCTGTTCGCCGGGCAGATCGACTGGACCGGTAACTACATCCCCGGCCTGCAGCAGAACTTCATCCAGAAGGACCCGACCCACAACTACGCGTTTGAGGGCTCGAACTCCTCCGGCGCGCTGTACCCGAACCTGACGACCGGCCCCACCGCCGACCTGCAGGTCCGCAAGGCGATCGACGTGGCGATCAACCGGCAGCTGATGGGCTCCGAGGGCGAGTCCGGCCTCGAAGCCCCGGTCCTGAACGCCTCGGGCATCACCCAGCCGGCGTTCTCCAAGTGGCTCGCCCCGTCGCTGGCGAACGACAACCTCAACCCGAACGGCGACCCGGCCGAGGCCGCGAAGATCCTCCAGGCCGACGGCTACACCAAGCAGGGCAGCTACTTCGAAAAGGGCGGCAAGACGCTGTCCGTCTCCATCGAGACGCCCGGCGACTACACCGACTTCGCGAACGACGTCAAGATCGCGGTGCAGTCGCTGAACTCGGCCGGCATCAAGGCGACCTTCGACAACGTCACGGTCACCGCGTACAACGCCGACGCGGCCAGCGGGAACTTCCAGCTCCTGCTCCGCTGGGGCAGCGGCGGCATCACCCCGTTCAGCCTGTACGACGGCTGGCTCGACCCGACCAAGATCGGTACCGGAAACGGCAACTACGAGAAGCTGAACAACCCGACCGTCACCGCTGAGCTGAACAAGCTCAACGGCGACGAGACGATCGCGCAGCAGACCGCCGACCTCACCCCGATCGAGGAGTACGTGGCGACCCAGCTGCCGGTCATCCCGACGACGACCTCCGCCGAGTGGTGCGAGTACACCTCGACCCACTACACCGGCTGGCCGACCCAGGCCAACCCGTACGAGTCCTGCCAGCCCTCGGGCACCAACAACGGCGGCAGCACCGGCACCGACGAGTACGTCCTGCTCCACCTCCAGCCGGCCAGCTAACGCCGGCCGGCAGGCAACGGACAAGCGGCACCCGCCGCTGCTCCTGTCGAGGGCCCGCCCGGGCGATCCCCGGGCGGGCCCTCGGCCTGTCTCGTGGGGCGGGGCAACCTTTCCGCGGGGCTCGGGGCTTTTAGTAGGCGTGCATGTAGCCGACTTTCGTGACAGAGATTCAGGGTGGGGAGGGCAGATGGCCCAGCCGCCCGATTTCGCGGACTTCGTGCGGAGCCGGTCGGGAGCCATGCTCCGGGCGGCCTGGCTGCTGACCGGTGGCGACTGGGCGCTGGCCGAGGACCTGGTGCAGACCGCGCTCGGCGAGGTCTGGCGGCGCTGGGGGCGCGTCGCGGGCATGGCAGCGCCGGACGCGTACGCGCACAAGGTCATGCTGAACACGTGCCTGCGCTGGCGCGGCCGACGCTGGACCGGGGAGATCGCCTCCGCCTTCCTGCCCGAGTCCGCCGCCGGCGACGGATTTCACCAGGTGGAGATGCGCGAGGCCCTGGTCCGGGCGCTGCGCGAGCTCAGCATGCGGCAGCGCGCGGTCATCATGCTGCGCTACTTCGAGGACCGGTCCGAGGCCGAGACCGCGGACATCATGGGCTGCTCCGTCGGCACGGTGAAGAGCCAGGCGGCGAAGGCCATGGCCAAGTTGCGGCACGCGCCGGCCCTGCGGGACTTCCTGACCGGGGAGGCGGTGGCATGAACGCCGGCGAGCAGCGGCTGAGCCAGTTGCTGAAGAGTTCCGTGCCCGACCCGCCGCACGCGCTGTCCGCCGACCAGGTCACCACCCGGCCCGCAGACCGCTCCGCGAAGTCGTGGGCGATCCCGGCGCTGGCCGCCGCCGCGGTCGCCGTCATCGGCCTAACGGCCGGCGTCGCCGCCTCGCACCACGCGGGCGCGCCGTCACCCGGGGCCGGCGCGGGCCGGCCGACGGCCACGGCGAGCGCCTCCGGCGGCTGCCCCGAGCAGACCGTGCCGGCGTTCTCCGGGCTGACGCAGACGCAAGCGGTAGCGGCGGCCGAGGCACTCGGCTACCACGTCGAGGTGCTGGCCGTCGCGTCGCAGGCGGTGCCGGGAACGGTGGTCGGCCAGTCGCCGAGCGTGGGCAGCCGGGTGCCGCGCGGCGCCGCGCTGACGCTCCAGGTCTCCGCCGCCGGCGAAGCCGGCCAGGGCACGGCCAGCCCCCGCGGACGCAACTCAGCCAGTCCGGCGCCGGCCTCCTGCCCGACCGCGGCGGCGAGTGCCACGGCGCGGCCCGCTAACGGAGCGGTGCCCGCTGTCACCAGCCTGCACGCCGCGCTCGCGGGCACACTGCTGCGCCGGGCCGGCTTCGCCGTGACGGTCGTCGACAGCCCGCCGTCGGCAGCGCTTCGGTACTTCCCGCCGGGGGTGGTGTACCGGCAGACGCCGGCGGCGGGCACCGTGGCCCGCCCCGGAACCCGGGTCACCGTCTACGTCGCGCCCAAGCCGTGACCCCGGACAGAGCGCGCTGCCACGGCCAGGCCCGCGCGCGGCCTGCCTGGTTTAGGCGGCGCGCCGCACGGTAGCCGACGGACCACGGCGAACAGGAGGGACATCGTGAACAACAAGGAAAGCGACATGCTGACCGCGCGCGCGGACGGGGACGCGACCGTCAGCGCCATTCCCCGGCGCAGCGGCAAGATCCGGGACATCATGACCCCGGCGCCCGTCGGCGTTTACTACAGCCAGACGATCGGCGAGACGGCGCGGATCATGCGCGATACCCAGGTGGGCGCCGTCCTCGTGGTCAACGACGGGGCACTGTCCGGCATGGTGACCGACCGGGACCTGGTCCTTCGCGGCCTGGCCGAGGGCGCGGGGCCCGACTCGCCGGTGGGCCCGCTGTGCAGCGGCGACCTGATCGGCGTGGCGGCGGACGCGGACCTGTACCAGGCCGAGCAGCTCATGCGGGAGCACGCCGTCCGCCGGCTGCCGGTCATCAACGAGGGCCAGGTCGTCGGGATCGTGTCGCTCGGCGACCTCGCGATCTCCGCCGACGCGGACTCCCCGCTGGCCGCGGTCAGCCGCGCGCAGCCGAGCCGCTAACAGCGGCGCGAAGCAAGAGAAATGGAAGAGGTGAGGCACCGGGGGTGCCTCACCTCTCTCGCTTACCGGCCGCCCGTGCCCTGCCGCACCGCCTACAGGTCCATGGGGCTGGTGCCCCGCGGCCTGCGGACCGGCACCGTGGGCTTGTCCGGGTCCTCGTCCGGGAGAACCTCGGCGTCCCGGTGCGGCGCCACCGACCGGCCGCCGCCCTGGTGCGTCCCGCCCGACACCCGGCCGCGCCGCGGCTCGGTGTGCGGGTGCCGGAACGACGGGTTCCGGTTGGCGAACGCGATCGCGACCAGCCAGGCGGCGAGCGCCAAGACGATGACCACGCACATGATCCAGATCTGCGTTGCCGACATCCCTGCCTCCTTGATCGAGCTTGATCGAGTCGTCTGGTGACTCCTGCGCGGCTACCCAGGACTGGCGCGGTAACCCCGCGGCGGAACTAACCGGTGCGAACGGTCGTGACCTGCGGTCTGGCAGCGCGCACCGGTTAGTTCCGCTGTCCGGGGTAGAGGAAAGGCGTGTCTAGCGAAGAACTCACGGGACTGCAGAACGCCCTGTTGAACACCGGCAGCGTCGAGCAATTCCTGCACGAGCTCGCCGTGCTGGCGGTCCGGTCGGTCGGCGGCGACGACGCGGTGTCGTGCGGGATGGCGCTGCACCGCGGTGGCCGTCCGGTGACGGCCGCCGCGTGCAGCGACCCGCTGGCCGCGGCGGCGGACCGGGTGCAGCACCAGGCGGGTGAGGGCCCGGCGCTGCACGCGGTGCGGCACGCCCGCCCGGTGACCGTCCGCGACACGGCCAGCGAGGACCGCTGGCCGCGCTTTTGCCGGCCGGCCGCGGCGCTCGGCGTCCGCTCCTGCTACGCCACCCCGCTCGCCGCCGACCCGCTCGGCGCCGGCGGCGAGCCGGCCGGCG
>DAHWEX010000502.1 GCA_027326205.1 Actinomycetota bacterium | reverse complement strand
AAGCAGGCGACCACCGTCGCGAGCGTGACCCAGCCGCTGATCGCCGCCGCGGAGAAGGAGGCCGGCACGATCATCGGCGGCAACTTCGTCACCCCGACCCTCAACTCGCTCAACTACAAGGTCAGCCAGTTCACGATCCGCTGGGTCACGCCGGTCCCGCCCGCGTGACCGCGGCCGCCCCGGCGGACGGGCCGGACCCCTGCCCCCTCGACTCCCGCATGTTGCCGCGGGGTAACTTAGAAGCCATGGGAACCGTGACATCCCGTCCGCGTCCGTCGGCGACAGGGTCCTGCCGATGACGGCCGAGGCGATCCCCGAGCCGGGCCTGTTCACCCGCGCCGCCGCCGCGTTCGCCGCCAGCGTCCCCGAGGATCCCGCCGACGACGGCTTCTTCGGGCCGGGCAGCGTCACGTGGCGGCTGCACGCCGACCTGAGCGAGCCCGTCTCCGGGCTCCGGTCGCTGCTGCTGCAGGCGCTGCACCCGCTGGCGATGGCGGGCGTCGACCAGCACAGCCAGTGGCGCGACGACCCGGGCGCCCGGTACGCGTCCACGGCGGCCTACGTGCTGACCACCACCTACGGCGACCGGGCCGCGGCGCGCGCGGCGGCCGCCCGGGTGCGGAAGATCCACGAGCACGTCACCGGCACCGACCCGGTGACCGGCAAGGCCTACGCGGCGAGCGACCCGGCCCTGCTGATCTGGGTGCACGCGGCCCTGGTCGACTCCGACCTGGCCGCGGCCGCCCGGTACGGCGCGGCGCTGACGCCGGCCGAGCAGGACCAGTACGTGGCCGAGATGACCGCCGTCGCGGAACTGATCGGGATCCCCGCCGCCCGGTTCGCCGACGGCGGCGCGCCGGCGTCCGTCGCGGAGCTCGACGCCTACTTCGACGCGGTCCGCCCGGACCTGGCCACCAGCGCGTCGACGGCGGACACGTCCGCGTACCTGCTCGGCATGCCCGACATCGAGCCGGAACTCGCCGACGTCTGGGAGGTCGTCGCCGCCGCGGCGGTCGCCTCGCTGCCCGGCTGGGCGCGCGCCATGTACGGGTTCGGGGACGGGGGGCCGGCGCCGGGGTCGGTCCCGCCGGGCCGGGAAGAGGTGCGCCAGGTGCTCGGCGTCCTCGACGCCGTCTTCCTGGGCGAGCCCGGCGTCCTGGAGGCCCGCCAGCGCCTCACGCTCCGGATACGGAAGGCGGGTCGGTGAGGGTTCATTGCTCGGGGGGGTCACCGGGGGGACGGCCCCCGGGGGAGACACGGTGAGCGAGCCCAGGCTGCGGGTCAGCCGGGGGCTGGCAGCGGTGCGCCTGGCCGCGCGCGGCGGCGCCCGGTACGCCGCGAACGCGCCCCGGCTGTTCGCCGCCGCCGGGGACAGCCGCCAGCGGCTCCGCGACGACCTGGCGCTGCGCACCGCGCAGGACGTGGCCGACACGCTCGGCACCATGAAGGGCGTCCTGATGAAGATCGGGCAGCTCGCCAGCTACGTCGACGACGGCATCGCGCCGCCCGCCCGCCGGATCCTGGGCCGCCTGCAAGACAGCGTGCCGCCGATGTCGCCCGAACTGGCCGCCGGGGTGATCGAGGCGGAACTCGGCGCCGCGCCCGAGCGGATCTTCTCCGAGTGGGACCCGCTGCCCATCGCGGCGGCGTCGATCGGCCAGGTGCACCGGGCCATCACGGCGGACGGACGGGCCGTGGCGGTCAAGGTGCAGTACCCGGGCGTCGCCGACACGATGGCGGCCGACCTGGGCAACGTGGGGCTGATCAGGTCGCTGCTGAAGATGGCCGTGCCCAGCCAGGACGTGACGTCGCTCATCGAGGAGCTGCGGGAACGGATCGGCGAGGAACTCGACTACGTGCGCGAGGCGGAGAACCAGCGCCAGTTCGCCGCCTACTTCGACGGCCACCCCACCGCCAGCGTCCCGCGGATCGTCGACGAGCTTTCCACCGCCCGGGTCATGACCAGCGAGCTGGCCACCGGGGTGCGGTACGCCGAGATGCTCGGCTGGCCGCAGGAGGAGAAGGACCTGGCGGCCGAGACGATCTACCGCTTCACCTTCCGGTCGCTGTACGAGCTGCGGGCCTTCAACGGCGACCCGCACCCGGGCAACTACCTGTTCGAGCCAGGCGGGCGGGTCACGTTCCTCGACTTCGGCCTGGTCAAGCACTTCACGACGGCCGAGCTCGCCCCGCTGGTCCGGATGGTCGAGACGCTCTGCCTGCACGACGACCCCGAGGAGTTCCGCCGGGCCATGGAGGAGGCCGACTTCCTCCAGCCGGGCGCCCCGATCCCGACGCAGGACGTCATCGCGCACATGGCGCTGTTCTACGACTCGGTCCGCGAGCGCGGGCCGCGCACCATGACCAGCGAGTACTCCTCCGCCGTCGCGCGCCGGTACGTGGACTTCAAGAGCCCGCTGGCCGCGTACGCCAAGATCCCGCGCCCCTACGTGATCCTGCAGCGGATCAACCTGGGCCTGTTCGCGATCCTCGGCGAGATGAACGCGACCGCGGACTGGCGCGCGATCTCCGAGGAGATCTGGCCGTTCGTCCAGGCCCCGCCGTCCACCCCGATGGGCGCGGCGGAGGCCCCGTGGCTCGCGTCGAAGCACCAGCCGGACCCAGCCGGGAACCGGTGAGGGGCCTGCGCTAGAGGGCGGGAACAGCAAGCCGGCCGGTTTCTCGCCAAGCTCGCCGGACTCGCGCCGCCGACCCGGGAGACGACGGTACGCCGGCGACGTAGCCCCCGCGCGGCGCTCGCGGACGGTCCTGCGGTGACGCTCCGGGTAAAACACCGGACCGTTCGGGGGGATGATCGTGACTTTGACTTTCCTAGCTGGCGGTCTTGCGGGAGCGGTAGTTCGCCACGTTGACCCGGTTCGCGCAGGTCAGGCCGCAGAAGCGGCGTGAGCGGTTCTTGGACAGGTCGACCATGACGTTGTCGCAGTCCGGGGCCGCGCAGTAGCGGAGGCGGGCGAGCTCGCCGAAGCGGATGAGGTCGGCGAACGCCATCGCCACGTCGACCGCCATCCGGTCGGCGAGCGGGGCGCCGGGCGGGGTCGCGTGGACGTGGTACCCCCAGTCGTCGTGCTTGACGAGCTGCGGGAGCGCGTTCGCGTCGCGCAGCAGCGTGTTGACCAGGACCGCCGCATCGTCTTCTGTCATCTCCCACAGCCGCGCCAGGCGGGGGCGCAGGCCGCGGACGGCGTCCAGTTCCGCCTCGTCGTGCGAGCGGCTGCCGGTCCACCTCCAGTGCTCGATGAACGCGTCAAGCGCCGCGGCGTCCGGTAGCTCCTCGACGCCGCCGCGGGCGGTGTTGACCAGGGCGGCGGCAGCGTTGAACGACATCTCGGTGTCATGGGCAAAGAGCATTTGACCTCTTTCGCCGCCCTTCGCTATGGTAAGGACTGTAGACGTTTTATACTACTTACTTCCGCCGCGGACAGCGGCGTGCGCAATGACTTGTTAACGTGATGACGCGGGATGAGGAGCGGGCGGATGGCGACCGTGCGGGCAGGAGCTGACCGGATCGTACACGCGGGCGGCGGCCGTGGGCGGGTTTCCGGCGACGGCCCGGCAGGGCGCGCGGGGGCAGCCGGGGGCGCCAGGACGGCCGGCCGGGGGGCCGGCATCGGGATCGGGCTGCTGTCGGCGATGTTCTTCGGGACGTCGGGGACGTTCGGCGCGGCGCTCGAAGGGGCCGGCTGGTCCCCGGCCGGGGCGGTGCTCGCCCGGGTCACCGTGGCCGCGCTGACCCTCACCGTCCCCGCCCTGTGGACGCTGCGCGGACGCTGGGGGCTGCTGCGCCGCTCGTGGCGGCTGGTCGTGGTGTACGGGCTGGTCGGGGTGGCGGCGTGCCAGGTCTGCTACTTCAACGCGATCGCGCGGATGGACGTCGGCATCTCGATCCTGCTCGAGTACCTGGGCATCGTGCTGATCGTCGGGTGGCTGTGGGCGCGGCACGGCCAGCGCCCGCGGCCGCTGACCGTGCTCGGCGGGCTGGCGGCGCTCGGCGGGCTCGCGCTGATGCTCAACCTGTCGGGCGCGGGGGGCGTGAGCCTGGCCGGGGTGCTGTTCGCCCTGGCCGCGGCGGCGGCGATGGCGGTGTACTTCTTCCAGTCGGCGTCGACGGCCGCCGCCGACGGGTCGGCGGCCCTGCCTCCCGTCGCGCTGACCTGGGGCGGGATGGTGACCGGTGCGGGGTTCATCGCGCTGGTCGGCGCGACCGGGCTGATGCCGCTGCGGTTCTCCGCCCGGCCGGTCACGCTGCTGCACGCGCAGGTGAGCTGGCTGCTGCCCGTGCTCGGGCTCGGCGTGCTCGCGGCGGCCGTCGCCTACGTCGCCGGGATCGCGGCGGCGCGGCGGCTTGGGGCGAAGCTGGGGTCGTTCGTCGCGATGGCGGAGGTGCTGTTCGCGGCCGTGTTCGCCTGGATCCTGCTGCACCAGGTGCCCACCGGGATGCAGTTCCTCGGCGGCCTGCTGATCCTGGCGGGCGTCGTCGCGGTCCGCCTCGACGAGGCCTGACGGGTAGCTCCCGGAGGCGACGGCGCCCGGCCGGGCGCGGCTCGCGACTTTTCCGAATTCGCCCGACGCGGGCCGGAGTTGCGGGTGGCTGTCGGCCCGGGACCGTAGGATTTGGCTCGTGCCCTCCCCCCGCGAACCCCTCGAAGCCAGCGACGCCCCAGCCGTGGAGAGGTTGGAAGAGCCCGCCGGCCCCGATGCCGCCGACGCGGGGGCGGACGGGGTGCGCCGGGCGGCGACCGTGCTGCACCGGGTGTTCGGCTACGAGAGCTTCCGCGGCCTGCAGGAGGAGATCATCTCGCACGTCATCGGCGGCGGTGACGCGCTCGTGCTGATGCCGACCGGCGGCGGCAAGTCGCTGTGCTACCAGATCCCCGCGCTGGTGCGGCCCGGCACCGGGGTGGTGATCTCGCCGCTGATCGCGCTGATGCAGGACCAGGTGCAGGCGCTGCGGCAACTCGGCATCCGCGCGGACTTCCTGAACTCGACGCAGGACTCCGGCACCCGGCACGTCGTCGAGCAGCAGTTCAAGGCCGGCGAGCTCGACGTGCTCTACCTCGCGCCGGAGCGGCTGCGCTCGCCGGGGACGCTGGAGCTGCTGTCGTCGTCCCGGATCTCGGTGTTCGCGATCGACGAGGCGCACTGCGTGTCCCAGTGGGGTCACGACTTCCGCCCCGACTACCTGGAGCTCCAGGTGCTGCACGAGCGCTGGCCGGACGTGCCGCGGATCGCGCTGACCGCGACGGCGACGGGGGCGACCCGCGACGAGATCGCGATCAGGCTCAGGCTCGACGGGGCGAAGCTGTTCGTGTCGTCGTTCGACCGGCCGAACATCCAGTACCGGATCGTGCCGAAGAACGAGGCGAAGAAGCAGCTGCTGCAGTTCCTGCGCGCCGATCACTCCTGGGGCACGGGGCACGCGGGCGACGCGGGGATCGTGTACTGCCTGTCGCGGGACTCGACGGAGAAGGTCGCCGCGTTCCTGAGCGACAACGGCATCCCGGCGCTGCCGTACCACGCGGGGCTCGACCCCGGGCTGCGCGCCGCGAACCAGGCCCGGTTCCTGCGCGAGGACGGCCTGGTGATGGTGGCCACGATCGCGTTCGGCATGGGGATCGACAAGCCGGACGTGCGGTTCGTGGCGCACCTGGACATGCCCCGCTCGGTCGAGGGCTACTACCAGGAGACCGGCCGCGCGGGGCGCGACGGGCAGCCCGCGACCGCGTGGCTCGCCTACGGCCTCGCCGACGTGGTGCAGCAGCGGCGGCTCATCGACTCCTCCGACGGGAGCCTCGCGCACCGCCGGCTCATGGCGTCGCACCTGGACGCGATGCTCGGCCTGTGCGAGACGACCGACTGCCGCCGGTCCCAGCTGCTCGCGTACTTCTCCGAGCGGGCCGTCGCCTGCGGGAACTGCGACACCTGCCTGAACCCGCCGCAGACATGGGACGGGACGGTGCCCGCGCAGAAGCTGCTGTCCACCATCGTCCGGCTGGACCGGGAGCGCGACCAGCGGTACGGCGCGGGCCAGGTCATCGACATCCTGCTCGGCAAGAAGACGCCGAAGGTCGTCGACCAGGGGCACCACGACCTGAAGACGTTCGGCATCGGGCTCGAGCTGAACGAGTCCCAGTGGCGCGGGGTCGTCCGGCAGCTCCTGGCCCAGGGGCTGCTCGCCGTGCAGGGCGAGTACCAGACCCTGGCGATCACCGAGGCGGCCGGCGAGGTGCTGCGCGGCCAGCGGGCCGTGACCCTGCGCCAGGACATGCCGCAGCCGCGGGGCGCCCGCTCCCGTTCGGCCTCGTCCTCCGCCGCTCCCGGCTCGGCCGCCGCGGGTGCGGCGAAGCCGGCCGCGGCCGACCTGTCGCCGGACCAGGAGGCCGTGTTCGAGAAGCTCCGCGCCTGGCGCGGCGCCGCCGCCAAGGAACAGGGCGTCCCCGCCTACGTGGTCTTCCACGACGCCACCCTGCGCTCGATCGCGGTCGCCGCCCCGGCCACCCTCCGCGACCTGGCCGGCATCAGCGGCGTCGGCGAGTCGAAGCTGGCCAAGTACGGCGAGGCGATCCTGGAACTGCTCTTGAGCACTACGTGAGCAGTGGTCCTGGCATCGGTGCGGTGCCGTCGGAGAACAGCGGGTCGCCCGGGTCGCTGGCCTCCGGTGCCGTGGTTGCCGGGCGGCTCAGGTTGCCCGGCGGCGGACCAGCCAGATGGCCGCGGCCATGAGCAGCACCGACAGCGCCAGCAGCCAGCCGCCCTCGATCCACTGGAAGGGCCAGAACCGGCTGCCCGGCTGGTAGCTGGTCCACATGGTGTAGCCATGCGGGCCGAGGCACTGCGCGGTCCACCCCCCAGGGGGCAGCGCCAGGGCAGGATCGCCGCCTTTCCCTGATTGGGGGGAGTTGCAGAACTGGGTCCAGATGGTGTCGGGGATGCGGCCGGCGAAGGCGAACCTGCCGTCCTTGGTCCACCACTGGCCGATGATCCACGCGGTGCCGGGCACGTCCGTGCTGGTGACCAGCGGCGTCAGGTAGTGCTCGCGCAGGAACGCCGCGGCGGCGATGGCGAGCCCGGCGTAGACGGCCAGGGCGGTGACGATGGCGGGGACGACCCGGCGGATGAGCATCCCGGCCAGGGCGCCGGCCGCGAAGGCCACCAGCGTCCAGGCGGGGAAGGTGACCGCACGCAGGCCGAACACGAGAGCGAACGGGGTGTTGTGGTCAGGCGCCCCCTTCCCAAGGTAAAGCTGTGCCAGGTTAGCGGCGTCGGAAAACGGCTGGTAGCACCAGGACACCAGGGCGCCGAACGCGGCGCCGGCGCCGGCCAGCACGACCGCGAGCGCCGCCAGCTTGGCCAGCGCCCAGCGCCAGCGGTCGAAGCCCTGGGTCCAGGCGAACCGGAAGGTACCGGTCTCCAGCTCCCGGGCCAGTACCGGCGCCCCGGCGAACGCACCGATGAGAGCGGGCACCACCAGCAGCAGGATGGCGGGGTTCGTCATGAGATCCGTGTTGTTGAACGCGCTGACAAGGTCCTGGCAGGCGGCCGAGCCTGCCGGATGGCAGGCGGCCATGGCGTCGTAGGCGTGGTGAATCCGGGTGCCGGCGCTCCACAGCCACACCGCCAGCACGCCCAGCAGCGCGGCCACGCCGGCCAGGGCGATCCGGTGCTGGCGCCAGGTGACCCAGGCCATCCGCCGCCACGGCAGCGGCCGCAGTGCGCCGTCGTCCTCGTCCGGCCGGGCGGGCACGGTCAGCGCGGTCATCGCGTCACCTCCGAGGTCTGGGTGCTGCGGCCGCGGGCCGGGCCGGGCAGCGCGCCGGCGCCGGGCTCGCGCAGGTAGGCGAGGGCGAGTTCTTCCAGGCCGACCGGGTGCGCCTCCCAGCCCGGCGGGACCGGGTCATGCGGGGTGGCCCGGACCAGCAGGTGGGCCTGCGCCTCGCCGCGCTGCAGGTGCACCACCGGCCGTTCGGCGTACCTGCCGGCGTCGGCGGCCGGGCCGGTCAGCATGCGGTGGGAGGCGAGCAGGTCCTCGACCTCCCCGGCCACCTGCACCCGGCCCCGCGATAGCAGGACGAGGTAGTCGGCCACCCTTTCCAGTTCGGCCAGCGCGTGCGAGGACAGCACCACGGAAACGCCGTCGTCGGCCATCGCGGTCAGCACCGCTGCCATGAAGTCGTGCCGGGCGACCGGGTCGAGCATCGCCACCGGCTCGTCCAGCAGCAGCAGCCGCGGCCGACGGGCCAGCGCCAGGGTCAGCGCGAGCTGCGCCTGCTGCCCGCCGGACAGCTTCCCCGCCTTCCGCTTCAGCGGGATGCCAAGCTCGGCCAGCCGGCCCTGGGCATAGGCCTGGTCGAAGCGCCGGTTCAGGTTGCGCGTCAGGTGCAGCATGTCGGCCACGGGCAGGTTCTTGTACAGCGGCGTGTCCTGGGCGACGAACGCGATGCCGTCCGCCGCGGCCCGCGACCCGGCCGGCCGGCCGCCCAGCACCGTCACGCCGCCCGCGCTCGGTTCCGCCAGGCCGGCCGCCAGGTTCAGCAGCGTGCTCTTGCCCGCGCCGTTCGGGCCGACCAGCGCGGCCACGTGCCCCGCCGGAATGGCCAGCGAGCAGTCGCGCAGCGCCCACGTGCCGCCGTACCGCTTGCCCAGGCCGCCCGCCTCGATGACGTTCACGCTCATGCGACGCCCTCCGTTTCGCCGCCCGCCGTGCCTCGGCCGCCGGCCGAGCCGCCGCGGCGGTTAAAGAAATCCCGCAGCGCGCTGCTGAACAGCGCCACCATCCCGTCCTCGTCCAGGCCCGCCGCCTCGGCCGAGGCCAGCCAGCCGAGCAGGGACCGGCGCAGCCCGGCCAGCTCGGGCAGCGTGACCTGGCTCAGCGTGGCCTGGATGAACGTGCCCTGGCCCGGCCGACCGGCCGTCAGGCCCTTGGTCTCCAGCTCCTTGTAGGCCTTCAGCACCGTGTTCGGGTTGATCGCCAGCGCGGCGACCACGTCCCTGACCTTCGGCAACTGGTCGCCCGGCTTGAGGTAGCCCAGCCGCAGCGCGTGCTCCACCTGGTGCACCAGCTGCAGGTAGGTCGGCACCCCCGAGGCCGCGTCCAGCCGGAACTCGACCGGCGACCCGGCCCCGGTCCGCCCGGCCGGGGCCGTTTCCCCGTCCCCGCCGCCAGGCCGTCCCTCAGTTCTTATCTCTTTATCTATGTCCATAAGACAAGAGTACAGCGACGGGTTCCGCTGTCAATCTCGGCCTGACGCCAGTCAGTGGTGACCGGTCCATCTGAACGAACGGTCCCCGGCTTATTCGTCGCAGCAGACGAATCGCCGCGTCGCGGCGGCGTCTAGGGTCGCTGCATGCCTCATCTGGATGACGTCAGCGACTGGATCACCGCCAAGCTGCCTGCCCTGCTCGCCGAGCACAAGGTCCCCGGGGCCGCGGTCGGCGTCTACGCCGACGGGGAAGTACTCGACTTCGCGGCCGGAGTGCTCAGCCACGCCACCGGGGTCGAGGCGACCGCCGACTCGGTGTTCCAGATCGGCTCGATCACCAAGACGTGGACCGGCACGCTGATCATGCAGCTCGCCGACGAAGGGCTGCTCGACATCGACCAGGCCGTCGTCAGCTTCCTGCCGGACTTCGACCTCGCGGACAGCGCCGCGGCCAGGGCCATGACCGTGCGCCAGCTGCTGAGCCACACCGCCGGCTTCGAGGGCGACGTCTTCACCGACACCGGCACCAACGACGACTGCGTCGAGAAGTACGTCGCGACCCTGTCAACCGACCCGCAGCTGTTCGCGCCTGGCGCGATGTTCTCCTACAACAACGCCGGCTACTGCGTCCTTGGGCGCATCGTCGAGGTGCTGCGCGGCAAGCCGTTCGACCAGGCGCTGCGTGAGCACCTGTTCGCCCCGCTCGGCCTCACCCACGCGGCCACCGACGCCAGCTCCGCGATCCTCTACCGCGCCGCGATCGGGCACCTGCCGAACCCGGCGGACCCGGGCGGCGACCCGGTGCCCGCCCCGGTCTACGCGCTGGCGAAGTCCAACGCCCCGGCCGGCGCGATGCTCGCGATGCGCCCCCGTGACCTGCTCGCCTTCGCCGCCATGCACCTGAACAAGGGCGTCGCGGCGGACGGCACCCGGGTCCTGTCGCCGGAGTCGGTCGCCGCCATGCAGGCGGTCCAGGTCACGCTCCCGCCGCTCGGCCTGATGGGCGACCACTGGGGGCTGAGCTGGGAGCTGTTCGACGCGGCCGGCGGCCGGGTCTTCGGCCACGACGGCGGCACGATCGGGCAGAACGCGTTCCTGCGCGCCGTGCCGGGGGCCAACGTGGCGATCGCGCTGCTCACCAACGGCGGCAACCCGATCGGCCTGTACTTCGACCTCTACGGTCACCTGCTGAAGGAGCTGGCCGGCATCGAGCTCCCGGCCCACCCGCTCCCGCCCGCTGGGCCACGGCGGATCGACGCGTCCCGGTACACGGGCACCTACGCCAACTCGGTCGGCAAGAGCGAGGTCACCCAGGACGACGACGGCCGGATCTGGATGACCGACACCCCGCTCGGCGAGCTCGCGGAGCTGGTCGGCGCGGTCGATCGCCGCGAGCTCGTGCACCTCGAAGGCGACACCCTGATCCCGGTCGAGCCCACGTACGGAATCCACCTGCCGCAGGTCTTCATCGGCGACGACGGCAGCGGGCGGGCCCTGTTCATCCACACCGGCCGCGCGATGCGGCGGGCCGGGTAAGCACCCCTTCCTGGAGGGCGACACAGTGCGCAGAAGAGTCCTAGCCACCGCCGCGGCCCTGTCGGCCGCCGCGGTCACCGTCACCGCCTGCGCGAGCGGCGGCTCAAGCTCCGCCTCCGGTGCGAGCGCCGGCCCGTCCGCGCCGGCCAGCGCCGCCGGCTACGCCAGCGGCAAGACGGACACCATCCTCGTGCCAAGCGATCCCGGCAGCCTCGACCCCGACCTGGCCTACATCGACGACGCGCTCGAGGTCGACTACTTCCTGTACGACTCGCTGATCAGCTTCACCCCGTCCGGGAAGGTCGAGTCGAACCTGGCGAGCTCCTGGTCGGGCACCACCACGACCGCGTCCTACACTCTCAAGGCCGGCGTCACCTGCTCCGACGGCAGCCCGCTGACCGCGAGCACGGTGGCCGCGAACATCAACTTCGTCGCCAACCCGAAGAACGCGAGCAGCCGCCTCGGCTCCTGGGTCCCGGCGGGCGCGACCGCCACCGGCGACGACAAGACCGGCGTCGTCACCGTCAAGTCGGCGACCCCGGACGCGTTCCTGGTCAGCGACGTCGGCCAGGCGCTGATCGTGTGCGGCGGCGGCATGAAGAACCGGGCCACCCTCAAGGAGGGCGCGGACGGCACCGGCATGTACACGCTGACCTCGGCGGTGCCGGGCAGCTCCTACACGCTGACCCTGCGCAAGGGCTACACCTGGGGACCGGGCGGCGCCACCTCCGCCGCCGCGGGCCTGCCGGCCACGGTCGACCTCAAGGTCGTCACGAACATGACGACCGCCGCGAACGAGCTGCTGAGCGGGCAGGCCACCATGGGCCAGGTCATCGGCACCGACGCCCAGCGCGTGTCCGGCCTGTACTCGCAGTCGGTCTACGCGCCGATGGGCGAGCTGTGGTTCAACGAGAAGCCGGGCAGCCCCACCGCCGCCGTGGCGGTGCGCCGGGCGCTGACCGAGGCGGTCCAGCTCACCCAGCTCGGCCAGGTGCTCAGCTCGGGCACCGGCCAGCCGGCCACCGGCGCGATCGCCCCCGCGCTCAGCCCCTGCAAGGGCAACACGATCGGGTCCAGCCTGCCGTCGTACGACCTGAGCGCGGCCAAGTCCGCCCTGGCCGGGCAGAACCTGACGCTGGCCCTGTACTACCCGACCAGCCTCGGCAGCGGGGCGACCGCGGCCGCGACCCTGCTCCAGCAGACCTGGTCGCAGCTCGGCGTCAAGGTCACGCTGCACGGCATCACCGACGCCGAGCTCAGCTCGGAGATCGTCGGCGGCACGGCCGACTGGAACGTCGGGATCATCCCCGTCGGCCTGACCTCCCCGACCCAGCTGGTGCCGTTCGCGTCCGGCGCGACGCCGCCAGGCGGCGCCGACTTCGCCTACATCAAGAACGCCGCCTACAGCGCCGACGTGGCCAAGGCCGCGTCGATCGCCGGCCCGGCGGGCTGCCCGGACTGGAACGCGGCGGAGACCGCCCTGTTCAAGAACGTGGACCTGGTGCCGTTCGTCAACTCGGCGGTCGCCACCTACGCCAAGGGCGCGACATTCCAGCTCAGCCAGGGCGACATCCAGCCGTCCTCGATCCGGATGCTCGGGTAGGGACGCGGCGCGCATGACGGAGTCTCCCCAGGCGGCGGCCGCGGGCCCCGCGACCGCGGGCCCGGCCGCCGCGGCGGCCGCCGCCACACGGGCCACCTCACCGGCCGCATCCCGCGCCGGCAGCCCGTGGCTGCGGTTCGCGGCCCGCCGCCTGGGGCAGCTCCTCATCTCGGCCCTGGTGCTGGTCACCGCGAGCTTCCTGATCATCCACCTCATCCCCGGCGACCCGGTCCGCGCGTCGCTCGGCCTGAACGCGCCGCAGCAGCTGGTCAACGCCCGCCGCGCTCAGCTCGGCCTGAACGACCCGCTGTGGCTGCAGTACGCGCGCTTCCTGGCGAACCTGTTCACCGGCCAGCTCGGCACCTCGATCGACTCGGGCCTGCCGGTGTCACAGGTGATCGGCCAGCGGCTGCCCGCCACCCTGGAGCTGGCCGGGTACTCCTTCCTCGCCGCGGTCCTGGTCTCCGTGCCAGCCGGCCTCGCCCTCGGGGTGGCGACCAGGAACGGGCGGCGGCGCGGCGCGGAGCTGACCGCGACCACCGCGTCCGTGGTGATCGCCGCGATCCCCGGCTTCCTGCTCGCGGTGGGGCTCATCTACGTGTTCGGCGTGACGCTGCACTGGGTGCCCGTGGCCGGCCAGTCCGGGTTCACCTCGTACCTGCTGCCGGTCGCGTCCATGGCGGTCGGCCCCGTCGCGGTCCTCGTCCGCATCCTGCGGCTGGAGGTGCTCGCCGCGCTGCGCGCCGACTACGTGCGCACCGCCCGTGCCAAGCGGCTGCCCGGGTGGCGGGTCTACCTGCTGCACGTGCTGCCGAACGCGCTCACCGCCACGCTCACGATCGGCGGCCTGCTCCTGTCCGCCATGGTCGCCGGCACGGTCCTGGTGGAGAACGTGTTCGCGTGGCCGGGCCTCGGCCAGACGATCGTTTCCTCGATCGTCGCCAAGGACTACCCGGTCGTGCAGGGCTTCGTGCTCGTCTACGGCACCGGCATCCTGCTGATCAACCTCATCGTCGACATAGCGCTCGCGCTGCTCGACCCGCGCTCCACGATCAGGGAGAGCTGATGCCGTCGCGTAGCCGCAGGCCCGGCCTGCTGCGCCGGGCCATGCGCAGCCCCCTCGGCATCGCCTCGGGGATCTTGCTCGGCGTCATCGCGCTGCTCGCCGTCTTCGCCCCGGTGCTGTGGACGTCGCAGGCGAACGCCATCGACGTCCTGCACATGCAGCAGGGGCCGTCGGCCCGGCACTGGCTCGGCACCAACCTGCTCGGCCAGGACATCCTCGACCGCATCCTGGTCGCCACCCGGCTGTCGGTCGGGCTCGCGCTCGCGGCGACCGCGATCGGGGTGGGGTCCGGCCTGCTGCTCGGCACCGCCCCGGTCATCCTCGGCCGGGCCGCCGGGCGGTTCGTCACCTCGGTCGTCAACATCGCGGTGGCGTTCCCCGCGCTGCTGCTCGCGCTGTTCTTCGCGGTGATCTTCGGCGTGGGCGAGCAGGGCGCGCTGCTCGCGGTCGGCTTCGCCTCCGCCCCCGCCTTCGCCCGGCTGGTCCGCACCCTGTCCGCCTCGGTCGCGGGCCTCGACTACATCGCGGCGGCCCGGATCGCGGGCGTCTCCCGGTTCCGGCTGCTGACCCGGCACGTCCTGCCGAACATCGGCGAGACGCTCATCGTCAACGCCACCATGGCCGCCGGCGACGCGCTGCTGTCCTTCGCGGGCCTGTCGTTCCTCGGCCTCGGCGTCCAGGCCCCCTCCTACGACTGGGGCCAGCTGCTGTCCAACGGCCTGCAAGACATCTACACCAGGCCCGCGGAAGCGCTCGGCCCCGGCGTCGCGGTGGTCGTCGCGGGCCTGGCGTTCAACCTGTTCGGCGAGGCGCTGGCGGTCAGCCTTGGCGCGCACACCCCGCGCCTGGGCAAGCTCCGCTCCGCCCTGGCGGCGGCCGCCGCCAGGGCGCAGGCGGCCGCGGCGCCGGGCGCGCCCGCCGCGGCGCACGGCGATGCCGTCCTGCACGTCCGCGACCTGCGGGTCTCCTTCCCCGGCGACGTGCACCCGGTACGCGGCGTCAGCTTCACGGTGCACCGGGGCGAGGCGGTCGGCGTCGTCGGCGAGTCCGGCTCCGGCAAGTCCCTGACCGCGCTGGCGGTCTCCCGGCTGCTGGAAGACCCGGCCCAGGTGTCCGCGGCCGAGCTGTCGCTGCTCGGCCGGGACCTGCGCACCGGGCCGGGCCGTGCCGCGGGCGCGCTGCCCGACCGGGAGCTGCGGCGGTTCCTCGGCACCAGGGCCGGACTGGTCTTCCAGGACCCGATGACCTCGTTCAACCCGGTCAAGCGGATCGGGCCCCAGCTCGCCGAGGTCGCCGCCGAGCATCACGGGCTCGGCCGCCGCCAGGCCCTGGAGCGGGCCGTCGGACGGCTGCGCGCGGTGCGGATCCCCCGCCCCGAGCAGCGGGCGGGCCAGTTCCCGCACGAGCTGTCCGGCGGGATGCGGCAGCGGGCCATGATCGGCATGGCCGTCATGGGCGAGCCCGCGCTGGTCATCGCCGACGAGCCGACCACCGCCCTCGACGTCACCGTGCAGCGGCAGGTGCTACGGCTGCTGAAGTCCATCCAGGCCGGTTCGGACGGGGCCGGCGGCGCCATGGCGCTGCTGTTCATCAGCCACGACATCACCGTCGTCGGGCAGGTGTGCGACCGGGTCCTGGTGATGTACGCGGGGAAGATCGTGGAGGACCTGCCCGCCGGCCGGCTCGCCGACGCCAGCCACCCGTACACGCGGGCGCTGCTCGCCGCGGTCCCCTCCATGGAGACGCGGCGCGACCTGCCGCTGGCCGTGATCCCCGGCCGTCACGCCGACCCGGCCGACCTGCCGGCCGGCTGCGCGTTCGCCGCCCGCTGCGCGTTCGCGTCCGACCAGTGCCGCGCGGAAGACCCCCCGCTCCTCCCCGACGCGACGGTGCTTCCGGAAAACACGGTGCCTCCGGAGAACACCGTGCCCCCGGAGGACA
>DAHWEX010000501.1 GCA_027326205.1 Actinomycetota bacterium | reverse complement strand
CCCCGAGTCCTGGGGATACACCCCGGACAGCACCTTGATCAGCGTCGACTTGCCCGCGCCGTTGTCACCGACCAGGCCGAGGACCTCGCCGGGGTACAGCGACAGGCTGACGTCGGACAGCGCCTGCACGCTGCCGTAGCTCTTGCTGATGTTCCGTGCCTCGTACAGCGGCTGACGGTCGCCGTTCACCGCGGTCATGAGCGCCTCCCTGGAGTGGCCAGCGCGCGCAGTGCCTGCAGGCTGGCGGCGGCGGCAATGCAGAGGGCAACGGCGACCTGGTTCCAGTTCGGCGACACGTTGCTGATGATGAGGCCGCTGGTCACCACGGTCAGGATCAGCGCGCCCAGGACGGTCCCGGTGAGCCGTCCTGACCCGCCGAACAGGCTGACCCCGCCGATGACGACCGAGGCGATCGCGGTGAGCTCGAACCCGTCACCGGAACTGGGGGCGCCGGCGCCGAGCCGGATGTAGAAGACCATGCCGGTGAGCCCGGCGAGCAGCCCGGAAAGGACGTAAACCGAGGTCAGGTGGCGGCGGACGTTGATGCCCGCGGCGCGGGCGGCGAACGCGTTCGAACCGATCGCGTAGGTGTAGCGCCCGTAGCGGCTCAGGTGCAGGTAGACCCAGGCGATCACCACGACGAGCGCGATGATCAGGAACAGGTACGGGAAGGGGCCGACGTGCTCCGCGCCGAACGACAGGGCCGAGCTGTCGGAGCCGATCGGCACCCCGTTGCTCAGCACCAGCGCCATGCCGGTGCCGGCGCCCAGGGTGGCCAGGGTGGCGACGAACGGCACCAGCCGGGCCCAGTTCATCAGGGCCGCGTTGAGGAAGCCGACCCCGATGCCCATGGCGGCGCAGACGAGCGTGCCCACCAGCAGGACCAGGGCCTCGTTGTCGTGCCCGTTGACCATGCCGCGCATCGCGAACGCGGCCACCACGCCGGCGATCCCGCAGGTGGCGCCGACGGACAGGTCGATGCCCCCGGAGATGATGACGAACGTCTCGCCCACGGCGAGCAGGATGAGCGTGGAGAAGTTGGTCAGCAGGACGACGATCTCCGAGGACGAGACGAACGCGGAGTCGCGGGCGGTGAAGTAGATGACCAGGACGGCCAGCGCGACCGCCAGCAGGACCTGCTGGTTGGACAGGACGGACCGGACCCAGCTCGCTGGGCGCCCGGCCTGTGGCGGCGCCGTCACCGCCGGGGGTTGCTTGACTTGCGACATGTCATTCCTCTCTGGCGGGAGACCAGGTCCGGCCCTGCCCCTCCCGCGCGGCGCGCCGGCCGGCGGGCGCCCTGCCCGTTCGCGCAAGGCGCCCGCCGGCCGGCTGCCTCCCTATGCGTTCGGGTAGGTGTACTGGGTGAGGACCGAGGAGGACGTGCTCGGCGTGAGGACGATGTTCGGCAGCGTGACCAGGTGCTGGATGCCGGAGGTGCTCTTACCGCCGCGGAGGTACTTCACCACGTCCTGGACGGCCGTGTAGCCCTCCTGATAGGGCTGCTGGGCGATCAGGGCCGTGAACACGTGCTTCTGCAGCAGGGCGACGTTGGTCGAGTAGGCGTCGTAGCCGACGAGCGCGATCTTGCCGACCAGGCCGCGGGACTGCAGCGCGGCCGAGGCGCCGGTCGCGTTGGTGCCGTCGATGGCGAAGATGCCCGCCAGGTTCGGGTACTTGGTCAGCCAGTTGTTGACGTTGGTGTTGGCCACGGCCGGCTGGGACTCCGAGTACTCCTCGGAGACGACCTGCATGCCCGGGTACTTGGCCTTGATCTCCGCCTCGAACCCCTGCAGGCGGGCGGTGTTGGTGGTGGTGGTCGCCGAACTGGCGCCGACGACGATCTGGTAGGTCTTGCCGGACTGGTAGTGGAGGGCCTGGGCCATGGCGTCGGCGGCCGCCGCGCCGCCCTGCTGGTTGTTCCCGGTGATGAACGACAGGACCTTGGACAGGTCGTTCACGTGGGTGTCCACGTTGACGACGGGGATGCCCTGGGAGATGGCCTGATTCACGATCGGCTGCAGCGCGCTCGGGTCGGTCGGGGCGATGATGAACGCGCTCGGGTGGCCGGCCAGCAGCTGCTGGGCGATCGGGATCTGGGTGGAGGGCGAGTACACCGACGGGTCGCCCTGCCAGATGAGCGTGACGCCCAGTGCCTTGGCCGCGGCCTCGGCACCGAGGTTCATCGCGATGAAGAACGGGTCGGCCTCCGCGCCCATGTTGAACGCCACCGTGATCTTCCCGCCCGAACTGGAGCCGGAGCCGGAGGCGGCGCCGGACGAGGCGGCCGGGGTACTGGATGAGCTGCTGCAGGCGGCCAGCAGGCCGGCGGAGGCGAGGGCCAGCGCGGCCAGGCCGCGGCGTGCGCCCTTCGATCTGATGGACAGGCGGTTAACCATGACGGTTGTTCCCTTCGGCCGTGATCGTGGGTCAGGGGCAGGGGCGCCGACCGACTCCCTCGACCCGAGACAACGTTTTCTTTGGATGTTCAGCCGCCAGGCGGGCGCGGTCAAGACGTGAAGGGCGCCTGTTACGAACATGTGATGTTGATGTCGCAAAAGTGTTTCCGTGGTCAGGAAACACCGAGGCCTTGGTCAGGAGGAACCGTCGCTGTCAGGACTTATACCGCTATGGCGGGCGAGGGATCGGAGCTGCTACCGTCGAGACAACGTAATCTCAACGGACTCAGGCTCCGGCGTGTCGTTACCGGGGGCAACCCCTATGATCAAGGCAGAGTCCGCCGTTCCGCTCGAAAGGGACATCGATGCCTCCGGCCCGTGCTGGGAACCAGAGCCGCCCTGTCCGGCCAACCATGAAGGATGTGGCGGCACTGGCGGGCGTGGCGATCAAGACCGTTTCCCGGGTGATGAACGGCGACCCGACGGTGGCGCCCGACCTGGCCGCGCGGGTCCGCGACGCGGCCGGCAAGCTCGGCTACCGGCCCAATCTCACCGCGAGCAGCCTGCGCCGCGGTGACCGGCGCACCGCGACGATCGGCCTGCTGCTTGACGACGTCGCCAACCCCTTCTTCGCGGGCCTGCTGCGGGCGGTGGAGGACGCGGCCAGGCAGCGGCAGGTGCAGTTGCTGATCGCGAGCCTGGACATGGAGCCGGAACGGGAACGCGAGATGGCGATCACGCTCATCGACCGCGGCGTCGACGGCCTGATCATCGCCCCGGCCGCGCCGGACCAGAGCTACCTGCTCGCCGAGCGGAACCTCGGGATCAAGGTGGTGTTCCTGGACCGCGCGCCCCGGTTCCTCGATGCCGACGCCGTCGTCTCCGGCAATCACCGGGGAGCGGTCGCCGCGGTCGACCACCTGATCTCCTTCGGCCACCAGCGGATCGCTTACCTCGGCGACAGCCCGGCGATCGCCACCGCGGCCCAGCGCTTCGACGGCTACCGGCACGCGCTGGAGCGGGCCGGGCTGCCGGTCGACCCGCTGATCGTCCGGCATGACCTGCGCTCCATCGAGTCCGCGACCCAGGCCGTCGTCGAGATGCTCGCCCGGCCCGGCACGGCGACCGCGCTGTTCGCCAGCCAGAACCTGGTCACGATCGGCGCCGTCAAGGCCCTGCGGCGGCTGGGCATGCAGGACCGCGTCGGGCTCATCGGCTTCGACGACTTCCTGCTGGCCGACGCCCTGGTGCCGGGCACCACTGTCGTCACCCAGGACGTGGCGCAACTCGGGCGGCTCGCCACCGAACTGCTGTTCACCCGGCTGGACGGCGACGACTCGCCCTCGCGCACGCACGTGGTGCCGACCGGCATGATCGTCCGCGGGTCGGGCGAGATCAGGTACTCCCCGACCATGGCGGCGAGCGGCTGACCGCGGACGCGCGCGGGATCGCGCGCGGGCGGGCAGCCGACGCGCGCGGATCCCGTCGCGGACAACCAGTTCGCCGCTACTCGGCGGCGGCCCGGGACAGCCGGCTTGGCCACCACATCCCAGGTGGGCGAAGGCGAGCGCGGACAGCCCGAGGGCGGCGCCGCGACACTCCATACGATGTATCGTGATAACAGAGGGTGTCAAGTTATATCTTGAAAACTCCGGGTAAACGCCGCGCCCGCCGCCGGCCGGACCGGGCGCCCCCGGGGCTTCCCGCCGGCTGTCCCAGGACCACCGTCCGGATCCAGGCCCTGGACTTGCCCTTGCCCCGGTCCGGGCAGGCCTCGCTGTAACAGCGCCAGTAGTAGTCCTTCGCGCCGGTGCCGCTGCGCCGCAGGTCCACCTGGTCGCCGCCGCAGGCGCCGCAGCGCGGCGGGGTGCTGAACTCCGCGGCGTGCAGCGCGCTCAGCAGCTTGCGGGCGAAGTGCGCGCCGCGGGTAGTGATCATGACCTCGCGGGTGCGGTGCTGGGACAGGGCGTTGAGGCTGCCCAGCATGACCGTGTGCTCGTCGATCACGACGATCTTCTGGTGGGCGATGTTCACCTCGACGACGCGGGCGCCGATGCCGCGCAGGGCCTCGACCGCCTCCGCCGAGTTCTCGCTCCGCTGGGTCATGTCGCTCGGGTCGCGGGTGAAGACGACTACCTTGACGCCCCGGTCGACCGCCGCCCGCAGCCGCGCCAGCAGTTCGTCCTTGTAGACGCGGTTCGCGATCCAGGGCGACCAGAGCCAGATAGAGACCTTGGCGTCGTCGATCAGGCTGGTCAGCTGCGCGTAGAACGTGGCCTCGTCGTGGATGTCGGTGACCTCGATGTGCCTGGCCAGTACCTCCCGCAGGGCCGTGCTCTCCGGTCCGAGCGACAGCGGCTCCCAGGCGGACGGCGTGATCAGCTTCACCGCGGGGAGCAGGCGCACCCGCCGCTCGCGCTGCAGGTCGCCGAGGTGGCCCAGGGTCGTCCCGTTCGGCGCGCGCATGACGCGCTCGTGGCTCGCGATCACGTACAGGCGGTGCTTGACGCGGGTGGCGGCCACGTTGAACAGGCGCGCGCCGTTCCGCTGCCAGCTGCCGCCGTCCAGCGTGGCCTTGGCGAGCCAGCCGGGCCTGCCGTACTGCGCCTCCACGGTGTCGAAGACCACGACGGGGAATTCCCGGCCCTGGAACTTGTGCGCGGTGCCGACCTCGGCCAGCGGGCCGTCGGCCTCCACGTCGCGCAGCGCCTCCAGGGTGGCCTCGGCCTGCAGGTTGTAAGGCGTCACGATGCCGA
Source organism: Actinomycetota bacterium (assembly GCA_027326205.1). Classification (GTDB taxonomy): domain Bacteria; phylum Actinomycetota; class Actinomycetes; order Streptosporangiales; family Streptosporangiaceae; genus Trebonia. The sequence continues at coordinate 2,862 of DAHWEX010000501.1, read as the reverse complement.
CATCCTCGCGGTTGTCCCGGTGCATCTCCACGAGCATCCGCGACAGCAGGAGCCCGGCGGGCCACCAGCCCCTTCCGCCGTCCGTGTCCCGCTGGGCCACGGCGAGATCGCCCAGGCCGTCGGTGTCGACCAGGACCAGTTCCGGGTCTTCCTCGGCGTGGGCGCGCACCCCGGCCCCGGCCTTGAGCAGGCCCTCGTAGGCGATGCGGTTGGCCAGGTCCATGACATCCGGCCCGAAACGGTGCTGGGTGTCGAGCAGCAGGCACGACGGGTGACGCCGCGCCTCGTCGAGGGTGGCGATGCCGCAGTGCCGGAACACGTCGGTGAACAGCCATTTCCTGATGTCCCAGCGGTCGCTGCGCTCCAGCGCCGGCGGCAGCACCGGGCCGAGCTGCATGAAGTCGCCGAGCAGGACCGCGCACTTGCCCGCCTTGGCAACCGCGAGCAGCACCTCGGGCAGCGACGCGGCGCCCGCCTCGTCGACCAGCACCACGTCGTACGCGCCGTCGAAGACGGGCTTGACGATGCGGAACCGGGCCAGGGTGGTCGCCACCAGGCGGGCGGCGGAGATGATCTCCCCGCGCGCGTCGCTCTCCATCCGCTCGCACTGCTTCTGGAGCACCTCGTGCCTGTCCTGCACGCCGCGCCTGCTGACGGAGTCCCGGGCGGCCGCGTCGCTCAGTTCCGCGGCCTCGGCGTGCAGCGCGGGCCAGCCGCGCAGGTCGCACTCGGCGACCAGTTCCGCCGCCTGGCGGACGGACTCCAGCGCGTCCGCCAGGCGCCTGCACTCGGCGAGCAGGGCCCGCTGCCGCTGCTCGAGCGTGCGCGCCCGGACCCGGGCCAGCTCGGCAGCGCCGTCCCGTCGCTGGATCTCTTCCCTGCTCAGCGGGGCGGCCGCCGCCAGGGCCGCGATCTCGCGCTCGGTGTCCCGCCGGGTCTGCGCCGCTATCCGGCGGGCGTCGGCGGCGGCCGCCCGTGCCTCGTCGAGCTGCCGCTGCCGGCCGGCCAGGTCCCGCGACGCCGCGGCATGCGCGCGCCGGTCGCGCCAGCGGACCTTGCCGGCCGGCTCCGTCAGCGCCGCGACCCGGTCACGCGCGCCGGCCGCGCCGGACTGCGCGATCAGCTCCCGGGCTTCCGCCTGTGACAGCGCACTGTCCACCGCGGCCAACTGCGCGGCTAGCTCGTCGGCTCGCGTCCAGTACCAGCGAACGGGCCCTGCCTCCGCGACTTCCGCCAGCGTCGCCTCATAGGCCGCGCGGGCCCCGGCGAGTTCTTGCGTACCGAGGTCGGCCGCCTGCTCGCAGCGCACCCGGGCGGCCGCCAGTTCGGCCGCCGATCCTCCCGGGACCGCCAGCCGCGCGACCGCGTCGCCGTACCTGGCGGGGTCGAAGCCGGCCAGCCGGGCACGCAGCGCACCGAGCCGTTCGCCTCGGATATTCATGGCCCGCAGTTCTTCTGCCGCCGCGTCCCGCGCCTGCTCCACCTGCGCCACCTTGGCCCGGACCATCAGGGACAGGCTGATGCCGGGGTTGTCGAGGAGCTCCTTCAGGTGCGGCGGCCCGACCCGGACGATCTCCCCCGGTGCGAACCGCCGTTCCTTCAAGGTCTCCTGCAGCGCGTTGTCGACGGCGACGTTGGTGCCGGACACGAGCAGCACCCGCTGGCCGGCGGCGAGCAGGTCGGCGATCGCGGAGCGCAGCACCCGGGTCTTCCCCGTGCCCGGCGGACCCCACACCAGGAACAGCCCCTGGCCGAGACAGGCACGGTAGGCGTTCTCCTGGCCGTTCTGCAGCCAGGCCGGCACCTTAGCCTGGTCGTCTAGCAGTGCGCCGCCCAGCTCACCGCGGGCCAGCACGTTGGCGAGCCCCCCGTCCTTCAGCCCGGCGATTGCCTCGCGGAGCTTCTTGAGCAGGAACGCGGGCTCCTGCTGGTGCCACCACAGGTAGGCCTGCGGCAGGTCGGCGTGCGCGGCCGCGCGCAGCCGGAGCACCTCCCCCTCGAACGTCACGTCGATGACGCCGAACCCCTCGGGAATGCTCTTTTCCTCCGGGCCGGCCAGGCGCAGGTCGTCCGCCTGGTCCGCGGTAAGCTTCGTCGACCTGATGTCGACGACGAACTGCCCCGGCCGGCCAGCGGGCCGGGCCAGGCCAACCCGCAGCCAGCGCCGCTCGCCCGTGCCGCCGCCGCTGGCCGCGATCCACTCCTGCAGCACGACGTCGACTTCTTCCCGCCAGCCCAAAACGACCCCTCCGACCCGGTGTCGGTTTGCCGCCTGCCGCGCCCGCCGCGGTCGAATAGGACATGCCGCGGACGAATGACCATCGAGACCGATAGTCATCTCCAAAAATATAACCGGCGCCGCGGCGCGGCCATGCCGTCAATACCGCGAATTGACGCAATCGCGGTGCCGCCGTGTACCGTACCGACGATTACCCGCTTTCATCGTTCCTGCCTGCGGCCAGATCATGAAATTGCGTTCAACACGGATTCTTTGGCGGGCGGCCGAATGTGGCGCCGCCGGCCGTTCCCCCGTCGCTACCGCCGAATCCGCCGGCTCGGGGAACGGCGATGCCGGCCTCGGCGGGCCGCCGCCCGCGCTCCGAGCCGCCTTTCGGAATACGCGAGCGGCAAAAGACCTGGCTGCCGGCGGGACTGCGTGCCCTGGGCAAGAAAAACGGCAAGAAACGCAACCAACTTCCGGGCTGCGCCGTCTCTCCTTATGTCCGACTCACACAGGCGCGAGCACGAGAACGGGAATCATGGACCGGGGACGCATCGCAACTATCGTTTCCATTTTCGCCCCGATCGCGATCGGCCTGACGGTCGGCCTGGTCGCGCAGCACGCCGGCGCCCCGGCCGGCG
>DAHWEX010000498.1 GCA_027326205.1 Actinomycetota bacterium | reverse complement strand
TCGAAGACCCCGGGGCGACGGCGGCGGCCATCGACGCGGCGGGCTGGCTGCACACCGGCGACGTCGGCACGCTGGACCCCGACGGCAACCTGCGCATCACCGACCGGCTCAAGGACATGTTCGTGGTCGGCGGGTTCAACGCCTACCCGGCCGAGATCGAGCAGGCGATCGCCCGGCACGAGAAGGTGTCGGAGGCCGCCGTCGTCGGCGTCCCCGACGCCAGGCTCGGCGAGGTCGGGCGGGCCTTCGTCGTGCCGCGGCCGGGCGCGACGGTGACCGAGGAGGAGATCATCGCGTTCTGCCGCGAGCGGCTGGCGAACTTCAAGGTCCCGCGCTCGGTGCGGGTGGTCGCGGCGCTCCCCCGCAACGCGTCGGGCAAGGTGCTCAAGTTCGAACTCCGCCAGCGCCCCTGACCACCGCGCGACGGGTCGTAAGAAGAGCACTCGCCGCACGAACGTCAGCGACCAGGCAGTCTGGGGTATGGCAGCATGGGGCATGTGAGTATGCAGAATCCGTCTCCGGAACCGCGGCTGACCGTCGATGAGTACCTCGGCGCGGCCCCGGACGCCTTCGGTGACATCGAGGTGGTTGACGGGCTCGTCGTGCACAACATGGCGCGGTCCGAACTACATGACCTCGTGGTCCGGCGGCTTGCGGCGGCTCTGGAAAGTGCCCGGCCGGCTGACGGGCCGTGCTTCCGCGTCAGCTCTGACGTGGCGGTGCGGTTCGCGGACGCAGCGAGCTCACGGGCCGACCACCGGCTCAATATCCGGTACCCGGACATCATGGTGCGGGACTGCGACCCTTACGACGTGAATACCGTCCGCGACCGCATCCAGCTCCTCGTTGAGATTACGTCGGAGGCCACGTTCGAGGCCGACACGACGGCCAAGCGCGTGCTGTACGCGGCGGCCGGCGTCCCCGGCTATCTCGTCGTCCACTTCGACAAGGACTGGGCGGGGATCAGCGAGATCGAAGAGTACCGGCTTGACTGGTCCGGCCGCCGGTACGTGGTCCAGGCCGTGCACCGCCGGGCGCTCATCTTGGACGAGCCGTTCCGCCTGACCGCAACGTTCGAAGACCTCCAGCGCCCCTGACCACCGCGCGCGGCCGTGCGAAGCGATCACCGGCGTGCCGGCCGCGCCCATCGGGGAACTCGCGCACGAGATGGCGGCGGCCCGCACCCTGGTCACCGTCAGCTGGTCGCTGCGGCGGGACGGCCGGTGCAAGTCGGGTTGTGCACGCGTGCGCGCCAAGGGCCACCCAGAAGGATGGCCCTTGGCTCTCGTGTTTCCCGAGAGGGTCTACCGCAGTGACGCGGTGAACCGCTCCCAGGCTGAGGCGCTGAAGGTCAACGTGCCGCCGTCCCGGTTCGCGGTGTCGCGCACGAGGACCGAGCCCGACGTGGCGACCTCCACGCAGTTGCCGCCGTTGTCTGAGTAGCTGGACTTCCGCCAGCGTGCATCTAGTTCTTCCATACCTCATCAGCCGTTCTAAGTATCAGTTCGCAAGACTGGGCGCACGGCAACGCGTCTCTCCGTATGCGCTCGAAGGTTACCGCCGCACGACGGACGATTGATCTTGTTTCCGTCGTATGCCCCTCCGGCACGGCATCGGTGTGCAGCACGTCGGGCGCACCGTCGACACTGGCCAGGCTGATGTCCCCCGACAGCCCCGCATGCGCGCCGACACTCGATGGCACCACGTGAACGCTGATGTTCGGATGGCCTGCCAGG
>DAHWEX010000468.1 GCA_027326205.1 Actinomycetota bacterium | reverse complement strand
CTGCGGTCGGTGGCGTGCGGCTCCCTCCTGACCAGGCCGCGTTCCTCGAGCACCGCGATCACCCGGGTCATCGACGGCGGCTGGACCTTCTCGTGCTCGGCGAGCTCGCCGGGCGTCATCGAGTCGTGGCGCTCGAGCGCGGCGAGCGCCGCAAGCTGGATGTCGGAGAGGGCGGTCTCGGTCGCGCCGAGACCTAGGCGCTCCACGCGCAGGCGCCGGGCGAGCCGGGTGATCGAAATCCGCATGGCGGTCGCTAGCCCAGCGTCCGTCTGCATTGCTGCCTCTGGCATCTCCCAAGTGTAGGAGCCAGCGCGGCGTTTTGGCCCGCTGCCATCGCGATCATGCACGGTCAGGTCGTATAACGGTGGTCGGCTAGCCTTAACCCGTGAGCCAGAGCAGGCAGGTCGGTCCCGGGAAGCGGCGCCCGACGCCACCACCCAGGGAAGCGGATGACCGCCTCGTGACCGCTTCCGTCACGTTGTGCTGGCTGATCGCGCTGGTCGTGCTGTTCTCGGTGCGCAGCCTGCTGTCCGCCGACGTGCGCTGGTGGCTGTGGACGTGCGTCACCGGACTGGCGATGGGCCTGTTCGGGCTCTGGTACGTGCCGTTCCTCAAGCGGCGGCGGGCCCGGAGCGCCGCGGAGCGCGCCGCGCTCGCGGAGCCCCGGGCCGCCGACGGTCAGTTCGCCCCGGGGTACGTGTCCCGGGACAGCGGCTCGAACACGGTCTCTTCGACCGACACGCCGGGCAAGTCGACCAGGTCGTAGCCGAACTCGTCGATCACCGGCATGGTCGCCTGCGTGGCGGACCCAGAGAGGACCGCCTCGGAATGCGCGCCGCACCCGTGGTCGGCCGAGACGACCCGGCCGTCATCCGGGGCGAAGGCGTTACCGCACGCGCCGAAGAGCCTGCCCAGGCTGCCGCTGAGCGGTACGAAGAACCCGCAGCTGAGGCAGTGCGCCGGCGCGGCGTGAGACAGCGGCGTGCGCGGACCGTGGTCGCTCTCGTACCAGCGCTCGGCGGTGTCGTCGCGGCCGAAGGCCGACAGCACGCGGATGCGGCCGGGAGCGGGCAGTTCCGCTGATTCCGCGGGCCCGGCCTCGGCGTCCTCCGCGTCGGTCCGGGGCACGAACCAGTCGGTCACCGCGTCATCCCCGTCGAGGGTGGCGAAGGGCACGAGGCGCTCGTCGTCCCGGCTGGCGGGCAGCAGGTCGCCGATGCCGACGTCGCCGGGGCGCAGCCGGTCATGCCATGGCACCCACGGGGGCGCGAGCAGCGCCTCCGGGCCGGGCAGCAGGACGCTCTCGTCCACCGTCACGGTCTTGGACCGCGGGGCGCGGGTCACGGTGACCGCCCACCGCCAGCCCGCGTAGGCGCGGTCGGCGCAGTCGAAGAAATGGGTGACCACGCGATCACCCGTAGCCTCGACGCCCAGATGCTCGCCGATTACGTCTTGACCCACCCCAGCCTCGTCGGCCAGGGCGCGTTTCGCCAGGTCAACAGCTTCCACGCAAGCCTGGTCGGGCTCCTTCGCGCGGTTTCTGATCGTGCTCACGACTGCCAATTCTCACTCCCGGAGCTATCGCAGCGGCGGCAGGGCCAGCAGGATCTCCCCCATAGGGCTCGTCGCAGTGCCGCAGACCAAGAATACTGGGAACATGCGGATGTCGGATGCGCTGCATCGCACGGGCGAAGCCGCCCGTGCGACCGGCCGTGCGACCGGCCGTGCGTTCCGCTCGGGCAGCCAGGCCTCCGGCCGGGCCACCAAAGGGACGGCGCGCTTCGTGCACCGGATCACCGGTGCCCAGGGCGCCGACCGTACGGGCCTCGCCACCCTCGTCGAGATGACGGCGGTGAGCGGCGCCGCCGACGCGTTCGTGACCGTGGCGCTGGCCGGGTCGATCTTCTTCAGCACGTCCGTGGACCAGGCCCGCGGCCGGGTGGTGCTGTTACTGATCATCACGATGGCGCCGTTCGCGGTCCTCGCGCCGTTCATCGGGCCCGCCCTGGACCGGATACAGCAGGGCCGCAGGTTCGTGCTCGCCGGGACCATGCTGACCCGGGGGCTGCTCTGCTACGCCATGTCGGCGAACGTGGCCAACTCCGTGACGCTGCTGCCAGCCGCGTTCGGCATCCTGGTGCTGCAGAAGGCGGGCGGTGTCGTCAAGGCGTCGGTCACGCCGCGCCTGCTACCGCCCCAGACCACGCTGGTCACGGTCAACGCGCGCGCCGGGCTGATCTCGCTCGCGTTCTCCGCCGTCGCCGCGGGCCTGGCCGCCGGGGTGCAGGTCACCGGCGGCGCGGCGTGGACGCTGCGGGTCGCGCTGCTGGTCTACCTGGCCGCGATGGTCATCGCCCTGCGGCTCCCGGAGCAGATCGACGTGCCCGTGGCCGCCTCCGCGCCCATGGCCGCGCCGGTCGCCGAGTCCGTTACCCGGGACGACATACCGCGGACCCGGCCGGACCTGCCGCGCCCGACGCTGCCGCTTGAGGCGGGTGCGAAGCCGGGCGAGGGCACCAAGGGACGTCCGCGCCGCTGGCGCACGCTCGCCAACGTGGGACCCGTCGTCGCCGAGGCGATGATGATCAACGCCGTGCTGCGGGCCTTCTCCGGCTACATCCTGTTCCTGCTGGCGTTCCTGCTGCGCAGCGTCAACCTGGGCACCCTGTTCGGGCACGCCGTCTCGCACAACTTCGCCCTCGGCGCGCTCGCCCTGGGCCTGTCGGTCGGCAGCCTCGCCTCGATGATCCTCGGGTCTTTCTTCAAGGGCCGGGCACCGCAGATGATCATGTTCTCGGTGCTGGCCGTCGCCCCGCTGGCGACGGCCGTGTGCGCCTGGTCGTTCGGCCTGCTCGCCGCCGCCGTAGTGGAGGCCACCGCGATCTTCTGCGCCAGTCTCGCGAAGCTCGGCCAGGACTCGATCGTCGGCCGGGAGATCGGGGACGAGATCCGGTCCTCGACGTACTCGGTCTCCGAGACGCTCAACCAGGTGGCGAACGTTGTCGGCGGCCTGGCCGGCGTGCTGGTGTCGATGCTCGACAACGGGCACGCCGGACTGGGCATCGCCGCAGGCGCCCTCCTGGTGGCGGCGGTCCTGCTGATCGTCAGGCGCAGGCAGCGGGTCGTGGCCGCGACAAGCCACGCCTCTTCCCCTTATGGCTCGATTTAGGGCTCGATGTCCTTCGCTACGGCGGTGAGGAGGCTGGCGATCTGCTTGGCTTCCTTCGGGTCCGGGTGCTTGCCGCGCCGGTAGGCGTCCGAGATTCCGTCGAGCAGCTTCATGAGGTCCTCGATGATGGGGATCATCTCGTCAGGCTTCTTGCGCGCGTGCTTGGCAACGGCGGCCGCGACGTTGGGCGGCGCCTCAAGCAGCCGCACCTGCAGCGCCTGGGCCCCCTTGCGCCCTTCCACGATGCCGAATTCGACCCGTTGGCCCTTGCCCAGGGCGGTCGTCCCGGCAGGCAGCGCGGAAGAATGCACGAAGACCTCACCCCCGTCATCGCGGGCGAGGAAGCCGAACCCCTTTTCGGCGTCATACCACTTGACCTTGCCGGTAGGCACGAGCAAGACCTCACGTCAGTAGAAACTGGGCATCCGGCAGGCCATGACCGCCGCAGGATGTAATGGGCGCTTTCTAGGCTATCGGTACCACAGGGGTAATGGCAGCACGGTTATTCTGCCGTCAGCGCACCCGTTTTGCCGCCGCGTCTTCGCCGCCGCCAGGCGCCCCACCCGGGAATCGAAACGCCACGCCGGCGGGAGGCCAGCCGGAGGCTGGCGAACACGCTGGGGTCACGCTAGTGCTGCGAGACGTGCCCGCTCGCACCGTAGGCGATCGCCAGGCCCACCGCCACGATGACGATGATCCAGCCCCAGTGCTTGCCCGAGATGGGCAGCTTCAGCTTCTGGCGGCCCTTGGTCCACAGCCAGGCGACGCCGAGGCCGATTAGCACAAGCAGAATGAGTCCGGTCACGCGAATTCGCCTCCCACGCCTCGTGCGGGGCATCGTCGGCCCGCGATCGAAGTCATACTCCTACTGCCGAGAGTACGCCAACTCGCGCGCTTCGTCTCGGCCCGTTCTCGGCGGCACGGCAAAGTGCCCGTGGGCGGCGGGGGTGGACCGCCCACGGGCACTCACTAGGGTTTTGCCGCTATGGCCGCTCCGTTAGCTGTGGGTGCCGGTGAACGACGAGCTGCTCGTGGCGTTCGGGGCCTGCACCTGCACGTTCGAGGTGGGGGTAAGGGCGGGGATCCCCGCCACGCTGGGCATGGCGGTCGGAGTCGGCATCGTCGGCATCGGCGCCGTGGCCTGCAGCGGCGCGGCGAACAGCACGAGCTGCGCGATGAGCTGGCCGTCGACGCGCTCGCCGAAGACGAACACCAGGTCGCCCTTGATCGCGGCCTTGGCCTTGAGGTTCAGGCGCCCGTCCCACGAGCTCGGCATCGACATGGTGCCGCCGGTCATGGCGGACCATGCGGTCGAGTTCCCGCCGACGTTCACGGCCTTGGTGCCGCCGTTCCAGTGCCACACCTCGACGTTGCCGTTGAAGGACTCGACGACGAGTTCCTTCTGGCGGATGGCCTCCGCGACCACGACGCCGCGCTGCAGCGCGATCGTGTGGGTGTGCCATCCCATCATGGTGAACGAGCTCATCGGCTGCATGTGCGAGATCAGCTCGAGGGAGCGGCTGGGCGACTGGTTCCAGCCGTTCATCGCCCCGGACATGGCCTGGGTCTCGCTCATCCACCGGCCGGAGTCGGAGTCGGAGTGGGCGTGGGTGTAGTAGCCCGCGCTCTGCGCGGCGGTGACGCCGCCGTGGTTGGCTGCGACCGCCACGACGCCCGCCGCGCCGCCGCCCACGAGTACCGCCGCGGCGACGGCCAGGCGTACCCGCGTGGATACCTTGCGGATTCCGCGCTTGCCTATCATCGATGCCTCCTTACGTGGACGTCGCCCGCCCCGCGCGCCCTTTGGGTTCTGACGGGTACGAGACTGCCGTGCCGGCTACGGGAATGGCAGTGATATGCGAGTCGTGTAAGGAGCCTGTAGGGGTGGTGACGTGTCGCTTAATAATCGATTGCGACTCATTACGAGCGAAACGCGCCTGGTCAACGGCACGCCAACGATCATTATCCGCCCCGGGCGGCGGTGGCTACATGCGCTCGGGGAGGGGCACGCCGAGCAGGCCGAGGCCGGTGGTCAGCACGCGCAGCACCGCCGCGCAGAGGGACAGCCGCGACTGCCTGGTCGCCTCGTCGTCGGCCTTGAGGACCGGGCACTGCTCGTAGAACGTGGTGAACAGGCTGGCGACCTCGAAGAGGTAAGAGCAGAGCTGGTGCGGCTCGGCGGTCGCGGCCACCTGGGTGACGACCGTGCCGAAGCCGAGCAGCTTGAGCGCGAGCTCCCGCTCGGCCGGCGCGGTGACCAGGATGGGTCCGTTCAGGTCCGCCTGGTCGATGGCGGCCCGGCGGAAGATCGACCGGATCCGCGTCGTCGCGTACTGGAGGTAGGGCCCGGTGTTCCCCTTGAAGGAGATCATCCGGTCCCAGTCGAAGATGTACGCGCTGTCCCGGGTGGTGGACAGGTCGGCGTACTTGATCGCGCCGATCCCGACGTCTTCCGCGATGGCGTCGAGGTCCAGGCCCCCGTCTTTGGGCGCTGCGGTGTCCCGCTCGGCCTCGTCGAGCAGCGTCCGGGCCCGCTCGACTCCCTCGGCGAGCAGGTCGCTGAGCTTGACGAGGTCGCCGGCCCTGGTCCGCAGCCGGTGGCCGTCCTTGCCCTGGACCATGCCGATCTGGGCGTGCTCGAACTGCTTGCCCGCCGGCAGCCAGCCAGCCTCGCGCGCGACCGCGAAGACCATCCTGAAGTGCAGCGCCTGGTCGGAGCCGACCACGTAGACGGCACGGTCGACGTTGACCTTGTCCACCCGGTACCTGATCGTGGCGAGGTCGGTGGAGGAGTAGTTGTAGCCGCCGTCGCTCTTGCGGATGATCACCGGCAGCGGACTGCCGTCCCGGTTGGTGAAGCCCTCGGGGAAGGCGCACAGCGCGCCGTCGCTGAGCCACGCGAGGCCCTTGGCCTCGAGGTCCTCGGCGACACCGGGCAGCAGGTCGTTGTAGAACGACTCGCCCCGGATGTCGTCGTCGGCCAGCGTGACCCGGAGCCTGGCGTACGTGTCCCGCAGGTAGGCCTTGGACAGCTCGACGAGCTCGTCCCACAGCTCCATCGTCGCCGGGTCGTTGCCCGACTGGAGCTTGACGACCCGCTCCCTCGCCCGGTCGGCGAACACCGGGTCGGAGTCGAACTTGACCCGCGCCGCCTGGTAGAAGGCGTTCGGGTCGGTGCGCAGCAGGCCCGCCTCGGGGGAGTCGTCGCCCACGTCGACCAGGTGCTCGATCAGCATGCCGAACGGCGTGCCCCAGTCGCCCACGTGGTTGTCCCTGATCAGGTGATCCCCGACGAAATCGGTCACCCGCGCGATCGCGTCGCCGACGATCGTCGTGCGCAGGTGCCCGACGTGCATTTCCTTCGCGATGTTCGGCGAGGAGTACTCGACGATGACCGTCCTGGGGTGCTCCGTACGGGGCACGCCGAGCCGCGGGTCCCCGAGGAGGCCGGTCGCCTGCCCGGCGATCCAGCCGCCATTGAGCGTGAAGTTGATGAACCCGGGGCCGCTGACCTCGGGTGCCTCGCTCACGTCGGCCACGTCCAGGTGCGCGACGATCTCGTTCGCGATGTCACGGGGGGCCCGGCCGAGCTTCTTGGCCAGGCCCAGCGACACGTTGCTCTGGAGGTCTGCGTGCTGGGAGGAGCGGATCAGCGGGTCCGCGCCTGCGTAGTCCGCGCCGAACGCGGCTACGAGGGCGTGCTGCACCCGTGCGCTGAGGACCTGCTGAGGATCTGACATGGAGGCACCTTGGAGGTCGCGGAAGGCGGGATTGCCCTAGGACGCCGGCGCCTGGCGGCTAGCCAGGTTGTCTTAAGGCCGTCGTCTAAAGAATATCGGCCTGGCGGTGCGCGACCGAACAGATTACCGTCGGCTACCGCTCGCGGTCGCGGCGCAGGAAGTGCGGTGGGCGGCGCGGCTCGGTGACGCCGATCCGCTCCTTGACCCGGTTGGCGATGTCGCCCCGGGTCAGGTTCGCCGCCAGCCCGCAGGCGGCGGTGACCGCGCGGGCGGTGGACGCGCCGTGCGCGATGACGACCGTGCCGCCCATGCCGAGCAGGGCCGCGCCGCCGTAGCTCTCCGGCTCCAGGCGGTGGCTGAGCTCACGCAGCCCGCGGCGCTGCAGCATGGCCCCCACCTTGGCCGCCCGCGTGCTCGTGAGCGCGGTGCGCAACTCGCCGGCCGCGAACCGCATCGCTCCTTCCAGGGTCTTCAACGCCACGTTGCCGGTGAAGCCGTCGGTAACGATCACGTGGACGGCGCCCGCCATCAGGTCGCCGCCCTCGATGTTTCCGGCGAAGTTCAGCGGCAGCCCGCCTTGCGGCTCGGCGGCCAGCAGTTCGTGCGCCCGCCTGGTGAGCGCGTTGCCCTTGCCCGGCTCGGCGCCGATCGTGAGCAGCCCGACCCTCGGCACCGGGATGCCGAGCGCGACCTGGGCGTACGCGACGCCCAGGTGGCCGAACTGGACGAGCATCTCCGGCTTGGGGTCGGCGGTGGCGCCGGCGTCGATGAGCACGGTCGGCTTGGGGTGAGTCGGCAGCACGACGGCGAGCCCGGGGCGCGGCACGCTGGGCAGCGGCAGCAGCCGGTGCCTGGCGCTGGCCACGATCGCGCCGGTCGAGCCGGCCGAGACGACGGCGCCCGCCTGGCCCCGGCGCACCAGCTGGCAGGCGACGGCGATGCTCGACCGCGGCCGCCGGAACCCGGCGAGCGCGCCCTCGCCCATCCCGACGACGTCCTCGGCGGGCACGACGCGCAGCTCGGAGCCGCCGCCGAGCCGCGCGATGACCGGGCGCAGCCGGGCGGGCGGGCCGGTGAGCAGCGTGGTGACGCCGTACTCGCGCTGGGCGGCCAGGGCGCCGGCGACGATCTCGTCGGGCGCGTAGTCCCCGCCCATCGCGTCCACCGCGATAACGTCGCTCACCGGGCTGCTCAGCGGCGGTATCAGCGGTACCTGGGCGTCTTCCTGGGCGTATGACAACCTCGCTGGTCCCCCTTGTGGCCAGGCGTAGACGGCTTGCGCTGTCATTATCGCCGCTCCGGCCAGCGCGTCGCGTAACGGGGAGAACTATGCTCGCCATCATGGAGCTGAATGGAACTTCCGCGATTGTCACGGGCGGCGCGAGCGGCCTCGGGGAAGCGACGGCGCGCGTGCTTGCCGCCGCCGGAGCGCACGTTGTCATCGCCGACTTGAACGAGGAGTCGGGCAAGCGCATCGCCGACGAGCTCGGCGGCCAGTTCGCGAAGACGAACGTCACCGACACCGACGCGGTCGTGGCGGCGGTGGGCGCCGCCGAGGCGTCGGGTCACCCGCTGCGGGTCGCCGTCAACTGCGCGGGCATCGGCTGGGCGGAGCGCACCGTCAACCGCGACGGCTCGCCGCACGGGCTCGACACCTTCAGCCGGATCATCGCGGTCAACCTGACCGGCACCTTCAACGTGCTGCGGCTCGCGGCCGCGGCGATGGCGAAGACCGAGCCGGCGGACGCCGACGGGCAGCGCG
>DAHWEX010000466.1 GCA_027326205.1 Actinomycetota bacterium | reverse complement strand
TCAGAAATGTGACCGTTCACATCTCCAGTTCTAGGGAGGTCGATGGTGACTGATCACGCTGGGCGGGCGGAGCCCGCTGTCCAGCGCGAGCAGGGGCTGCAGGCACTGACGGGCGCCGACTACGAGGCGCGGGCCGTCAGCAAGAGCTTCGACAGCGTCACTGTACTTCACGATGTGACCGTTCACTTTTACCGGGGTGAAATTCACTCGGTCATCGGCGAGAACGGCGCGGGCAAGTCGACCCTGCTGCGGATCCTGGCCGGGATGTTCCCCGCCACCGCGGGCGAGCTCGTGCTCGACGGGAAGGTCCTCCCGGCGCTGACGCCACGGGACGCGCAGCGGCACGGCGTCTACCTCGTGCCGCAGGAGCCCCGCCTCATGCCCGACCTGTCCGTCGCGGAGAACCTCTACCTGGGCGCGCTGCCGCGGCACCGGTTCGGTGCCGTGGCCTGGCGGCGGATGATCGGCACCACCGACGAGCTCATCACCAGCGTCGGCCTGCGCGCGGACCCGCGCCTGCCCGCCGGGCGGCTGTCCCTGGCGCAGCAGCAGCTGCTGGAGTGCGCGCGGGCGCTCTCGCACGGCTGCGGAACCATCTTCTTCGACGAGCCGACCTCGCCGCTGACCGCCCGCGACGCGGAGCGGCTGTTCGAGCTCATGTGGCAGATGCGCGACCAGGGGCTGACCCTCGGGTTCATCAGCCACCGCCTCGACGAGATCGAGGCGGTGAGCGACCGGATCACGGTGCTGCGCGACGGCTCCGTCGTCGCGCGCGCGGAGCGCGGCTCCTACACCAGGGAGAACCTGGTCACCGCGATGATCGGCCGGGCGCTCACCATTTCCCGCCGTTCCCGGCCCGCCGCCGGGGCGGGCGCCGCCGGGCCCGGCGCCGTCATGCTCGACGTCGACGAGCTTGTCGCGCCGCCCGAGGTCAGCGGGATGTCCGTCCGCGTCCGGGCGGGGGAGGTCGTCGGCCTCGCCGGGCTCGTCGGCAGCGGGCGCACCGAGTTCGCCGAGGCGCTGTTCGGCATTCACCGTCCGGCCAGCGGCACCGTCACGGTAAACGGCCGGGACATCACCGGTGCCAGCCCGCGCAAGTGCATCGACGCCGGCCTGATCTACCTCGCCGAGGACCGCGGCCGCAACGGGATATTCGCCGACGTCGACATCGCCCGCAACGCCACGTCGGCGATCGTGGGGCAGCTGCCGCGGACCGCGGGCTCGTTCATCCGGCCCAGGAAGGAGCAGGAAATCGCCAGAGCGGCCGCGCTGGAGGTGGACGTGCGGGCCAGTTCGGTCGCCGCGGCGATGAAGACCCTGTCCGGCGGCAACCAGCAGAAGGCGCTGCTGGCCCGCTGGATGCTGGCCAAGCCGCTGGTGGCGATCTTCGACGAGCCGACCCGCGGCGTGGACATCGGCGCCAAGGAGAGCATCTACGCCACCATCGAGTCGCTGGCCGCGAGCGGGCTCGCCGCCCTCGTTATCTCCTCCGAGCTGGAAGAACTGGTGCGCATCTGCGACCGCGTCTACTCCGTCTACGAGGGCAGGGTCACCGGCGAACTGGCCGGCGAGGCGGTCACCCTGGAAGCCCTCGGGCAGCTCGCGGTGGGCGCGTGATGACGACGGCACGGAACGTCCGGTCCGCGTCGTCCGCCTGGCGCGAGCTGTCCATGCCGCCCCGGTGGGCCATGCTGCTGCGCCGCCGGGAGATCCTGGTGTCCGCCGCCATCGTCGTCGTGGTCGCGGCGAGCACCGCCGCGCACCCGTATTTCTGGTCGTCGGGCAACCTGGCCTTCATCTTCGCCGACTCCGTCGTGATCACCCTGCTGGCGCTCGGCGAGTCGTTCGTGATGATCGGCCGGGGGATCGACCTCTCGGTCGGCGCGGTCATGGGACTGTCCGCGATCGTCGTCGGCTTCCGCATCCAGAACGACGGCCTGACGCTGCTCCCGGCCGTCCTGCTCGGCGCGGCCGTGGGCATCGTGTTCGGCGCCGGCAACGCGGTCCTCGTGGGCCTGGTGCGGCTCCCGCCGATCATCGCCACCCTCGGCACGCTCAGCGTCTACTCCGGCCTCGAGTTCGTCGTGACGAACGGGAACCAGGTCGACACCATCCCCAGCTCGATCACCAGCCTGGGCAGCGACACCGTGCTGCCCGGCATCCCGGTGATCCTCCTGCTCATCCTGCCGTTCGTGCTCGTCTCGGCCTGGGTGCTGCGGTACACCGCGTTCGGCCGCTCCGTTTACGCGGTCGGCGACGACGCGGAGGCCGCGTACCGGGCGGGGATCGCGGTGCGGCGCGTCCAGTTCCTGACCTACGTCATCTCGGGGCTGTTCGCGGGCCTGGGCGGCGTGGCCTTCCTGGTCTACACCAGCGGCGCCTCCTCGACCACCGGCGTCAACGACAACCTCACCGCGATCGCGGCGGCGATCATCGGCGGGACCGCGCTCACCGGCGGCGTAGGCGGCGCGTTCGGGGCGCTCGTGGGCAGCGTGTTCCTCACCGTGACGCTCACCGCGATGAGCTTCGCCCACGTCTCCGACGTGTGGCAGCCGGCGGGCGTGGGAGTGCTCGTGCTGCTCGCGGTCGTCTACGACAGCCGCACGCGCGCGGGCCGGCCCCGGGCTGGCCGGCCACGGCGCCGGGCGAAGCGGCAGCGAGGTGCGCGATGACGACTCTGGCCCTGCCCAGGCGGTACCGCGTACCGGCGTGGGGCGCCTGCCTGGTGCTTGCCATCATCGCCGAGCTCGTCTACTTCACGCTGACCACCCGGCAGTTCGCGGGACACGGCACCGGGATGCTCGACCTGACCGAGCAGTTCGCGCCGACCGGCGTCCTCGCGCTCGGGCTGGCGATGGTGATCCTCACCGGCAACATCGACCTCTCCTGCGGTGCCAGCGCCAGCCTGGCGGCGGTCATCGCGGGCACCGTGCTGGCCAAGGGCGGCGGCCCGGCCGCGGCCATCGCGGCCGCCATCGCGGTGAGCACGCTGTTCGGGCTGTTCAACGGCCTCATCGTCGCCTTCGCCGGCATCGACTCGCTGCTGGTCACGCTGGCGACGCAGTTCATCGTCACCAGCATCGCCACCTCCGTGGCCGGGGCGTCGCCGCCGTTCGGGTTCTCCTCCGGGTTCACGCTGATCGGCCAGGGGAGCGTCAACGACGTGCCGTTCGCCCTGCTGATCTTCCTGGTGATCGCGCTCGCCGTGATCGTGACCGCCGGCTACACGAGCCTCGGCCGCTCGCTCACGCTCATCGGCTACAACCCGAGGGCCGCGCTGTACTCGGGGATCGCCATCCGCGGTTCGCTGACCGCGGTGTTCACCCTGGGCGGCTTCATGTCCGGGGTAGCGGGCGTGCTGCTGCCGGCCTACTACAACTCGGCACAGCCGCAGATCGGCACCGACCTGCTGCTGCCGGCCATCACCGCGGTCATCCTCGGCGGAATGGACATCTTCGGCGGCGCGGGGCGCATCGGCGAGGTGGTGCTGGCCGTGTTCCTGCTCGGCTTCCTGAGTCAGGGGATGCTGACCGAAGGGGACAGCTCGCTGTCCGTCACGATGGTCACCGGCCTGGTGCTGATCGGTGCCCTCGTCATCAAGTTCGCCTTCGAGCGCAACCTGCGGCAGCGGGTCGGCGCGAGAATGCGGCGCCTGCGCACCCTGGCCCGGGACCCGGATGAGTAGCCCCGCGTGCGGGTGAGCCGCACTCCCTGACCGCCGCCGCGCCGCCGCGCCGCGCGCCGCCGCGGAACCCCGGAACCCCGGAAGTCCGCCGGCCGGTCAAGCACGCCCAGATGAGCCCGAAAAAATGATCAGTTAGGCGCAAAGGAGAGCAATATGTCACGAAAAGTCTCATTTGTGAGAAGGTACGCACGGGGCGGCCTGCCGCTGGCTGCCGTCGCCGCGCTGGCCCACCGGGGCGGCATGGACAGCTCGCGCCAGGCGGACGACGCGGACCGGACGTTCCGTGCCGTCGTCATCACGCGCCCACCGCGAGC
>DAHWEX010000595.1 GCA_027326205.1 Actinomycetota bacterium | reverse complement strand
CCGCCCGGATCCGCGCCGCCACGTACTCCTTGCTCCGCGCCTCGACGACCACCGACTCGATCCCGTCCTGCGCCAGCAGGTGAGCCAGCAGCAACCCGGCCGGGCCCGCCCCGATAATCGCAACGTCAGTCCGCATGCAGCCTTTATAGCGCGGCGCGGGCCGCGGTTACCGCGCGGACTCCTGCCGAACGGTGAAGTAGTGCCCCTGGTCGAGATCCGCGATGAGCCCCGGCTGTGTCGGCCGCCAGCCGAGCCGCTGCCGGGTCAGCGCGCTGGATGCCGGCGCGTCGAACTGGGCGAACAGCGCGAACGCGCCGGGGAAGTGGCCGGAGGCCTCCTGCGCGGTGACCGACTTCACCGGCACGTCCAGGTGACGGCCGATGACCTCGGCGATCTCCCGGAACGGCACCCCCTCGTCGCCGACCGCGTTCAGCAGCGCCCCGGCCGGCGCCTGCGCTGTGCTCGCGGATTCCAGGGCCAGCCGGTACAGCCGCGCGTCGTCGAGCCGGTGCACCGCCGACCAGCGGTTGGCGCCGTCGCCGACGTAGGCGGAGCGCCCCGTGTCCCGGGCGATGCCGATGAGCGCGGTCACGAAGTGCGGGTCGCCCGCGCCGTGCACCGACGGCGGCTGCCGGACGACCGAGACCCGCACGCCGCGGTCCACCAGGGCGACGGCCGCCCGCTCGGAGACGCGGGGGTAGTGCGGGTTCTCCGGCGCCTCGTCGTTCTCGGTGACGGTCACCCCCGGCACGGCTGGCAGTCCGGCGGCGATCACCAGCGGCTTGCCGGTGCCCGCCAGCGCGTCGCCGAAGGCGGCGATCGCGGCTCCGTCGACCGCCGCGGCCGCGGCCGGGTTGGCGGTGGGGGAGAAGTCGTGGATGTACCCGGTGTGGATGACCCCGTCGGCGGTCTCCGCCGCCGCCCGGAGCCCGTCGGTGTCCTCCAGGGTGCCGCGGACGGCCAGCGCCCCGGCCGCCTCAAGGGCGGCGGCGGACGCCTCGGACCGGGCGAGCCCCACGACCTCGTGCCCGTTGCCGAGCAGTTCACGGACGACGGCGGACCCGATGAAGCCGGTCGCCCCAGTCACGAATACGCGCATGATGATGTTCCTCGATGTTGGCGTGTCCCGGCGCCGAACGGCACCCGAGCGGTGCCGCGCCGGTACCTCTACGATGCGTCCCCGGTACGTCCCGCGTCCAAGACCCGTTCCGCACCAGGCGATACGTTTCAGGCATCACCGCAGGTGAGTAAGCGGATGGAGCTCCAGCAGGACGTGCGCCGCGCAGCCCGGACCGTTACCATGAAAGGGTGTCAGCGGAAGAACCGGCCCCGCCGCCTGCGGCGGACCTCGACCTGCGGCTCGTTCGCTACTTCACCGTGGTCGCCGCCCGCCGCCACTTCGGCCGCGCCGCCGCCGACCTGATGATCGCCCAGCCGTCGCTGAGCCGCCAGATCCGCCACCTGGAGCAGCAACTCGGCGCTCGCCTCTTCGACCGCAACCCCCAGGGCACCGCGCTCACCGCGGCGGGCGAGGTGTTCCTGCCCCGGGCCAGGGCCCTGCTGAAGGCGGCCGCCCAGGCGGCCGCCGAGGCGCTGGCCGCGGCCCAGCCGAGCAAGGTCACGATCGGCTACACCCCGGGCCTGATCGTCACCCCGGCCGTCCGCCAGTTGCGCCGCCAGCATCCCGACGCCGACGTGCGGACCCTGCACCTGGAGTGGAACGACGCCCGTCCGGCGCTGCTGGGCCACCGGGTCGACGCGGTCGTCACCCGCCTGCCGCTGGCCACCGACGGCCTGCACGTGACGGTCTTGTACGACGAGCCGCGCCTGCTCATGGTCCCCGCCGATCACCGGCTGGCCGGCAAGGAGTCGGTCACCCTGGACGACATCGCCGGCGAGCCGATCCCGAAGATGCCCGACCCGGCGTGGAACGCCTACTGGCGGATCGACCCGCGCCCCGACGGCACCCCGGCCCCCGACGGTCCCGTGGTCAGCGCCATCGAAGACAAGAACGAACTGGTCGCCGCGGGCCAGGCCGTCGCGATCATCCCCGGCGGACTGCACGGCATTCAGCTCCGTCCTGACCTGACGACGATCCCGCTGGTCGGCGTGGCGCCCAGCCACGTGGTCCTGGCCACCCGGGCCGGCGACCACGGCCGCCTCGTCGCCGCCTTCAGCAAGTCGGCCCGCGACTGCCTGACCAGCTTCGACGGGGAGTCCGTCCCGTGACCGGGCGCTGCCCCCGGTAACCAGGAATACCCTAGCCGGGTGACTACTCCGCAGCACCGTGCCGACCTGTTCATCGATCCCGTCGACGACCCCCGCGAGGGCGGGCCGAGGCTCGGAGGGGAGCGGGCGACCCTGGCCGAGTTCCTCCGCTGCCAGCGCCTCACGCTAGAGCTGAAGTGCGCGGGGCTGAACGCGGAGCAGATGGCCGCCCGCTCGGTCGCGCCGTCCACGATGTCGCTGCTCGGCCTGGTCCGCCACATGGCCGAGGTCGAACGGGCCTGGTTCCGGGTCAGGTTCGCCGAGAGCGCCGAGGGCAAGCGCTACCAGACCGCCGATGACCCGGACGGCGACTTCAACGGCGCGGTCGCCGACCAGGCGACGGTGGACGAGGCCTGGGCGACCTGGCGCGCGGAGATCGCCTTCGCCGACGAGTTCATCGCCGACCACGACTTCGACTTCGTCGGCAGGGACAGCCTGGGCGAGCCGGTCTCGCTGCGCGAGCTCCTGGTCCACATGATCGAGGAGTACGCCCGCCACAACGGCCACGCCGACCTCCTGCGCGAGCGCATCGACGGCCGCGTCGGCCAGTAGCCCCTCCGCGGCGGCCCGGAGCCAGAACATCTGTACCCGGGCCGGCGGGGTGCTCGGCGGCGCTACGGTGACGGCCGAGACCCCGGAGGGCAACTGGCTGCCCGGGGTGGTCGTCACGATCGCGGTGGCCATCCTGGAAGTCGCTGGCCCACGTCAACGAGCTGGCCGCCGTCGCCGTCGGCCTCCTGGCCCTTCCGCCGGGGCCCGCTCAGCGGCCGGGCCGCCGTGACCAGCCCCGGCCCGGTCGGCGCCGCCCCCTAGGGCGAGACCGTTCCGGCGGCCAGGGCGACCGCGACGCCGACGGCGGCGGCCGCCAGCAGGGTGAGCACGACACCGCGGCGCAGCGGGAGCAGCAGGACCAGCGCCCCGGCGAGCACCGCGTACTGCCACGGGTGGGTCAGCGCCCGCGTCAGCGTGACCGCGGAGCCGCCGATCGCGCCGATCGCCGCGGGCCCGGCCCCGTCAAGGAAGGCGCGGGCCCTGGGGTTGCCCCGGATCAGCCCGAACCGGGGACCGCCGAACAGCACGAACAGGAACGAGGGCGCGAACGCGACGGCGGAGGCGAGCAGCCCGCCGCCGATCCCCGCCGCGGCGTAGCCGACGACGGCCACGGTCTGCACGACCGGCCCCGGGGTGACCTGGCCGAGCGCGACCGCGTTGAGGAACTGCGCGCCGGTCATCCAGTGGTAGCGGCTGACCGCGTCGGTCTGCATGAGCGGGATGATGACGAACCCGCCGCCGAACGACAGCCCGCCGACCTTGACCGCCTCCCAGGCCAACGAGGCGAGCACCCCGCCCCCGGCCGCGAGCGCCACCACGGGCGCCGCGGTGATCGCCTGGAGCTTCCCCCGCCCATCGGATCTGCTTGAGTCAGCCAAACGGGCCGTGGTTTCACCGGCCGCCGCCTCCTTCGCGCCGGCCGAGCGCCAGCGGGCGAGCAGTTCCGCCGTCCCGCAGCCGAGCAGCACGAGCACCAGCCACTCGCCGATCGTCGCGGCGGCCGTGAGCCCGGCGGCGAGGAACAGCAGCCAGCGGACGGCGGCGCGCCGGTTGCGCCAGCTCGGCCCGAGCAGCGACCAGCTCGCCTGCACCGCGACGGCGGGCACCGCGCCGCCCGCCCCGGCTCCCGCCCCGAGCACCCACAGCGGCGGCGACCCGGCCATGAACAGCGCCGCGAGCGCGAGGATCACCACCAGACCCGGCAGGATGAACGCCGCCCCGCCGGCCAGCGCGCCGGCCCGGCCGCGCAGCCGCCAGGCGCAGAGGATCGCGAGCTGCGTCGAGGCCGGGCCCGGCATCAGGTTGCAGACCGCGATCGCGTCCTCGAACTCGCGCGCGTCGAGCCAGCCGCGCCGCTCCACGCACAGCTGCCGCAGCAGCCTGATGTGCGCGGGCGGCCCGCCGAACCCGGTGCAGCCGATCCGCCCCCACTCGCGCAGCACGGTGCCGAGCGACACGGACTGCCCCGGGGCGGCCGCCTCGTCCCGTGCGCCCCCGATAGCCATGTCCCCAGTAGACACGAATAACCTCTAGACCGTGTCCAACCGCGAGCTGGTCGTGCTCGGCACCGCGAGCCAGGCGCCCACCCGCGCCCGCAACCACAACGGCTACTTCCTCCGCTGGGACGACGAGGGCCTGCTGTTCGACCCGGGCGAGGGGACGCAGCGGCAGATGCTGTTCGCCGGCGTCACCGCGCACCACATCACCCGCATCTGCGTGACCCACTTCCACGGCGACCACTGCCTGGGCCTGCCCGGCGTCCTGCAGCGGATGGCACTCGACCAGGTCACCAGCACCGTCGAGGTCGCCTACCCGGCCTCCGGCGCGGATTTCTTCCACCGCCTGCGGAACGTGTCGCTGTTCCACGACACCCTCATCCTGCGCGAGCAGCGGGTCCCCGAGACCGGCGGCGTCCTGGCCGACGGCCCGCCCTTCCGGCTGGAGGCGCTTCCGCTGTCGCACCGCGTCCCCACGATCGGCTACCGCCTCACCGAGCCCGACGGCCACCGCCTGCTGCCCGCCGAACTGGCGGCCCGCGGCATCGCCGGCCCGGACATCGGCCGCCTCCAGCGCGACGGCCGGCTGGCCCGGGACGGCGGCTGGACCGCGCTCAGCGAGGTCAGCGTGCCCCGCCGGGGCCAGAAGTTCGCCTTCATCATGGACACCCGCCTGTGCGACGCCGCGTTCGAGCTGGCCGCCGACGCTGACCTGCTGGTCTGCGAGTCGACCTTCGCCGACGCCGACGCCGACCTGGCCGAGAGCTACGCGCACCTGACCGCGGGCCAGGCCGGCCGGATCGCCGCCGAGGCGGGCGCCCGCCGCCTGGTCCTCACCCACTTCTCCCAGCGCTACGCGGACACCACCCAGCTCCGGCGCGACGCATCCGCCGCTTACGACGGCGACATCGTCGTAGCCGCCGACCTCGATCGCGTCCCCGTCCCGCCCCGCTGAAAGCCGCCGCGGCCGGCTCAGGGCGCTTCGTCACCCCGCCGTTCACCGTGACCGGCCGCGTTGCGCCCGATGAACTCCTGCCATGACGCCTCGGCGGCGGGGTGCGTCTCGGTGTGTGGCCCGGGCCGGGCCACTAGCTGCTTGTCGACCGAGGCGAACGCCTCGAACAGCTCGAACTGCCCGTCCCGGGGGAACAGCGCGTCGTCCCACTGCACGTGGTAGAGCAGGGGAGCGGTGACGGCGTGGGCGGCCGCGGTGAGGAGACCGGGCGCGCCGAGCCCGGCGGGCATCGCCGCGGCCTGTCGCAGGCCGAACTTGCCGAAGACCGCGCACCGCAGGCGCGACCCGAGCGCTGCCGCGACCGGCAGCCCGAACCGGGCCCCCATCGACATCCCGAAAACGCTGACCCGCGCGCCGTCCGCGAGCCCTTGGTCGGCCAGCGCGGACAGCGTGTCCAGCCAGTCCGCGGTCATCCGGGCGGTGACCCGCTCGATGCCCTCGGCGGCGATGAGCGGCTGGTAGACGGCCGCGTCCAGCGGGGCAGGCACGCGGTCGCCGTGGTAAGGCCCGTCGACCGCGATAACGGCGAGCCCGGCCGTCGCGGCGAGCCAGCGCCCGATCCGCCGGATGCGCTCGCTGCGCTTGTGCCCGCTCCCGCCGTGGCAGAGCAGCACGGTCCCGGCCAGCCCCGTGTTTGTAGCCAGTCCGGTGTCCCGGGGCGACCACAGCACACCGGGCACCGCTCCGGAACCCCGGCTCAGCGTAAAGGACCGCTCGATGCCGTCCACGCCGATGCCCTCGCTCAGCCACGCGATGTCGCTCACGAGAAGAGGGTAGGAGGGTTCAGGTGAGGCCCGCGTCGTGGGCGAGCAGGGCGATCTGGGTGCGGTTGGCCAGGCCCGCCTTGGTCAGGATGTGGGTCACGTGCGCCTTGACGGTCGGGACGCTCATCAGCAGAGACGATGCGATCTCGGCGTTGGTCTGGCCCGCGGCGATGGCCCGGACGACCGCCAGCTCCCGGGGGCTCAGCGTGGCCAGTTGCTGCGACGCCCGCTCCCGCGCGTTCTCCTGCACCACGGCGCGGCGCATCAGCCGCCGGGTCACGGCGGGGGACAGGATCGGGTCGCCGGCGGCGACCCGCCTGATCGCGTCGGCGATCTCGGCGGGCGGCGCGTCCTTCAGCAGGAAGCCGGTGGCCCCGGCCCGCAGCGCGCCGAGCACGTTCTCGTCCGCGTCGAACGTGGTCAGCACGATGACTTCGGGCGGCCGGGCCGCGCCACTCGGGACACCGCGCAGCCGCCGGGTCGCGGTGATCCCGTCTACCCGGGGCATCCGCAGGTCCATCAGCACCACGTCCGGCCGGTGCTTCGCCACCGCGGCCGGCACCTGGTCGCCGTCGCCCGCCTCCCCGACGATGACCAGGCCGGCCGTGCCGTTGAGCATCATCGACAACCCGGCCCGGACGAGGGCGTCGTCATCGACGAGCAGCACGCGGATCTCGCCGCCGCCGGCCGCCTCGGCCGCCTCCGTCATTCGACCCCCGTCACTGGGCCTCCAGCGCGGGGGCACCCGCCGGTGCTGCGTCGGTAGCATCCGGGTCGGTAGCATCCGGCCACGGCAGCCAGGCCCGCAACTGGAACTCGCCGCCGCTGGCGCCGAATTCGAGCCGTCCCCCGGCGAGTTCGAGCCGCTCGGTCAGCCCGACCAGGCCCGTCCCGCTGCCGGGCACCGGGGCCCGGGCCGCGGCGGTGCCGAGCCGGTTCGCGACCGACACCAGCAGGCCGTCCCCGGCCGCGCCGGACAGCGTGACGGTGACGGGCTCACCCGGCGCGTGCTTGCGGGCATTGGTCAGGCCCTCCTGCACCGCCCGGTACACGGTCCGCCCGGCGGCGTCGGGCACGTCCGCCCCCAGCGCGGAAGCCGGCCACACCGCGCCGCCCGCGCTGACGGGCGTTCCCGCCGCGCGGGACTCCTCGATCAGCGTGGGCAGGTCGGCGAGCCCGGGCAGCGGGATGCGACCCGCCGCCAGGTCGGGCAGCGATTCGTCCCGCAGTACCCCGATGACCTCGCGCAGTTCGTCCAGGGACTGGTGGACCCCGGAGCGGATCACCTCGGCGGCCCGGGCCAGTTGCTCGGGCGGCGCGTCCGGCCGGTAGGCGAGCGCCCCCGCGTAGGTGGCCAGCAGCGACAGCCGGTGCGCGAGCACGTCGTGCATCTCCCGGGCGATCCGCGCCCGCTCCGCCGTGCGGGCCTCGGCCACCCGCCTGGCCTGGTCGGCCTCGGCGCGCTCGGCCCGGTCGCGCAGCGACGAGATCAGCGCCCGGTGGGCCCGGATCAGCGTGCCCCAGCCGACGAGCGCGGCGTAGGCCACGCAGACGAGGATGGCCCACCACGCGTACGGCAGCCCGCCGACCGGCCGCCAGGTCTCCCGGATCAGGTGCGCGGCGATCCCCGTGCCCGCGACTCCGGCGGCGACCGCGAACGGCCGGCCCTCGGCGACGACCAGGAGTGCCATGGTGGCGGGCGGGGTGGCCGCCGGGGACACCGCGCACAGCGCGGACAAGAGCACCGTCACCTGGGCCGGCCAGCGCCGGAGCAGCGGGATGAGCCCGACGCTCACGACGCCGACCGGGATGTCGATCGCGAGGTGCGGCCCGCCACCGCCGCCCGCGATCGTCACCCCGACGAGCGCGGCCATCGCGAGCATCCAGATCGTCGCTTCGACGCGCCGACGGCGCCAGCGGCCGGGGTCTTCCCTGGCAGCGGCGGTCACGGGCGATACGGAAGCGGCCTGCACAGCTGCCAATTCTAGGGTTGCGCCCTCATCGCGACCACCGACCAAAGGATAGGCCGGGCTGACTAAAGCAGCCGGCGGCGCCGGCTGAGGTCGCGGAGAACGCCGACCGCGGCCCGATGCCGGCGCCACCCAAGCGGGCGAACGATGGCTGTCATGAGTGCAGAGACAACCAGCAGGCAGATCAGCGTTCCCCCGGCCGGACGCTACCGGATCGATACCGAGCGCTCCGCCGTCACCTTCGCCACCAGGCACCTCTTCGGCCTCGGGCCGGTCCGGGGCACGTTCGCCCTGCGGGACGGCGTGATCAGCGTCGCCGACCCGGTCGGCGAGTCGGCGGTCCACGCCAGCGTCGCGGCGTCAAGCTTCCGTACCGGCAACGACACCCGCGACGCCGCCGTGCTCTCGCGGAGCCTGCTCGACGCGGAGCGCTACCCGGGCATCACGTTCACCTCGACGGAACTCGTCCAGGCGGCCGGCGGATGGGCCTTGCGCGGGGAACTTGAGGTCCGCGGCGTCGTCCGCCTGGTCGAGGCCCGCCTCCGCGCCGTGTCGGAGGCCGGCGGCACGCTGCGCGCGACCGCCGAGGCCGCCGTCGACCGCTACGACTTCGGCATCACCGCTTACCGCGGCCTGGCCGCCCGCAGGCTCACCATCACCCTCGACGTCACCGCCCACCGGGAGACCAGCTCAGGAACACGGGCATGAACAGCGGCAGGACCACGGGCGCGAGCACGCCCGCCGCCCTGGAGATCACCGGCCTGCGCAAGCGCTACGGCCAGAAGGCCGCCGTCGACGACCTCAGCCTGCGCGTCGATAAGGGCGAGATCTTCGGCATCCTCGGCCCGAACGGGGCCGGCAAGACCACCACCGTCGAGTGCGCCGAGGGCCTGCGCCGGCCCGACGCCGGCCGCGTCCAGGTGTTCGGTATCGACCCCTACCGCGACCGCGCGGCGGCCAGGCAACTGGTCGGCGTCCAGCTGCAGGAGAGCCAGCTGCCCGACAAGATCACCGTCGGCGAGGCGATCGAGCTGTACGCCTCCTTCTACGACGCTCCCGCCGACACCGAGGCGCTGATCGCCCGCCTGGGCCTTGAGGAGAAGCGCCGGAGCCGGTTCCGGAAGCTGTCTGGCGGTCAGAAGCGGCGCCTCTCGATCGCCCTCGCCCTCGTCGGCAGCCCGCGCCTGGTCGTCTTCGACGAGCTCACCACCGGCCTGGACCCGGCCGCCCGCCGGGCGAGCTGGAAGCTCGTCGAGGAGCTGCGCGCCGAGGGCGTCACCGTCCTGCTCGTCACCCACTACGCCGACGAGGCCGAGCGGCTCTGCGACCGGGTCGCGCTCATCCAGGCCGGCCGCGTCGCCGCCTGCGGCCGGCCGGAGGAACTCATCGCGGCCAGCCACGCCAGCCACGC
>DAHWEX010000459.1 GCA_027326205.1 Actinomycetota bacterium | reverse complement strand
CGGCGCGCGCCGGCCGCGGACGCCCCCGAGCCGCTGGGCTACGAGCTCGCCGCCGCGGCCGCCGAGGGCGGCTTCGAGCCGGTCGAACTCGTCGCCCCCGAGATCTCCGACCAGGGCGGCGAATCCCCCGCCAGCCCCGGCGCCTCCGGCTGAGGCCAGCGCCCGACGGACTCCCGGACCAGCTCCGGCCGTTACGGCGGGGGGATTTCCCGCGGCTCGCTGAAGGCGGTGCCACCGAAGAAGGCGGTGCCGTTGACGGCCTCGCCGTCATGCGGCGCCATGATCCAGGCGTGCGCGTTCTCGTCGGCCGTGCCCGCGGCGGCCGCGCCCCGGCCGCTGGCGCCCGGGCACAGTCCACGGGCCGGCCCTCCGTCCGCTCGGTGCAAAAAACTGGAACCTGTTCTAGTATTGACCCGGGAGGTGCCATGGCAACAGGGCCGGCCGCGGATCGCCCGGCGCCGTCCGGAGCCGGTAGCACGCAATCCGGCGCCGCCGAGTTCGACTGCGCCGAGTTCGACATCGTGGTGGCGGGCAGCGGGGCCGCGGGCATGACGGCCGCGCTCACGGCGGCGCACCGGGGCGCGACGGTCGTCGTGCTGGAGAAGACCGGGTCGTTCGGCGGCTCCACCGCCCGCTCCGGTGGCGGGATATGGGCACCCGGCAACGCGGTGCTGCGCCGCGCCGGGGTCGCCGACACCCCCGAACTCGCCCGTTCTTACCTGGCCGAGGTAGCGGGGGAAGACGTCCCGGCGGAACTGCGGGACGCGCTGCTTGAGCACTGCGCGGCGATGCTGGACCTCGTCCTCGCCACGACGCCGCTGCGGCTCTCCTGGGTGCCAGGCTACGCCGACTACTACCCCGAGGCGCCAGGCGGCCTGGCGTCCGGGCGCAGCATCGAGCCGGTGCCGTTCAACGGGTCCGCGCTCGGCGCCGAACTCGCCCGCCTGAACGCCCCCTACCTGCCCGTTCCCCGCGGCGTCGCGATCACCCAGGCCGACTACCGCTGGCTGGCCCTCGGCCCGCGGCATCCGCGCGCCGTGCTGGCCAGCGTCAAGATCGCCGGCCGGCTGGCCCGCGACCGCCTGCTCGGGCAGCGGATGCTCAGCCTCGGGCAGGCGCTGGCCGCGGGGCTGCGGGCCGGGCTGCTCGCCAGCGGCGTGCCGGTATGGCTGGACTGCCCGCTGACCGACCTGGTCACCAGCGACGGCCGGGTGACGGGAGTCCGCGTCACCCGCAACGGCGAGCCCGCCGCGATCCGGGCCCGGCGCGGCGTGCTGATCGCCAGCGGCGGGTTCGAGCGCAACGAGCCGATGCGCCGCCAGTACCAGCGGGCGCCGGCCGGCACCGACTGGACGACCGGCGCGGCCGGCAACACCGGAGACGGGATCCTGGCCGGCCTGCGGCTCGGCGCCGCGACCGGCCTGATGGACGACGCCTGGTGGGGTCCGTCCATCCCGCTGCCCCGCGGACCGTACTTCTGCCTGGCGGAACGGAGCCTGCCCGGGTGCGTCCTGGTCAACGGCGCGGGGCGGCGTTTCGTCAACGAGTCGGCCCCGTACGTCGACGCCGTGCACGCCATGTACGACGGGAACACCGCGGACAACCCGCACATCCCGGCCTGGCTGGTGTTCGACCAGCGCTACCGCGACCGCTACGTGTTCGCGGGCCTGCCGCCGCGGCGGCCGCTGCCGCGCCGCTGGTACGCCGCGGGCGCGGTCTTCCGCGCACCGGACCTCGGCAAGCTCGCCGCCGCGATCGGCGTCGACCCGGACGGCCTGGCCCAGACGGTGGCCCGGTTCAACGAGTTCGCGCGGGCCGGCCGCGACGAGGAGTTCCGCCGCGGCGACTCGGCCTACGACCGCTACTACGGCGACCCGCGCGTCCGGCCCAACCCCAACCTGGCCCCGCTGGCCCGCGCCCCCTTCTACGCCGCCAAGATCGTTCCCGGCGACCTCGGCACCAAGGGCGGGCTGCGCACCGACGGCCGGGCCCGGGTGCCGCGCCCCGACGCCACCCCGATCCCCGGCCTGTACGCGGCGGGCAACGCGAGCGCCTCGGTGATGGGCCACAGCTACGCGGGCGCGGGCGCGACGATCGGCCCGGCCATGACGTTCGGCTACATCGCCGCCCTCGACCTCGTGCCGCAAAGCGGGTGATTCACGGCGCGTGAGCGCGGGGTCCGGCTGGCGCCGTGGCCCGCACCGCTAACGGCGGCCTGGCGCTGTGGTCCACCCGCCGCTAGGTTTGCCGTCGTGGGCCACGGCGCCAGGCACGCCTTAGCGCGGGGAGCCACGGCGCTAACCGCGGGCCCCGGCCCGGCGGCCGGGTGACGGTGAGCCGGGGCCGCCGCTCGTGCGTCCGGACCGGCATTAGCAGGATGAACGGGCCGTTGCGCTGCGGCGCAGGTCCCGTTCCCGCGACCGGATGCCGGGCCTGGCTGGCGGGCCGTGGTGGTCAGGACAGGATCAGGGCGCTGGTGGGGACGCCGGTGCCGGCGGTGACCAGGACGGGGCCGTCGCCGGGGACCTGGTTGACGGAGGTGCCGCGGACCTGGCGGACCGCCTCGGCGATCCCGTTCATGCCGTGGATGTAGGCCTCCCCGAGCTGGCCGCCGTGGGTGTTGAGCGGCAGGCGGCCGCCCAGCTCGACGGCGCCGTCCGCGATGAAGCCGCGGGCCTCGCCGCGGGCGCAGAAGCCGAGCTCTTCCAGTTGCAGGAGCACGTACGGGGTGAAGTGGTCGTACAGCACCGCGGTCCGCACGTCGGCGGGGCCGAGGCCGGCCTGCCGCCACAGCTGCCTGGCGACCACGCCCATCTCGGGGAGCCCGGCGAGGTCGTCGCGGTAGTAGCTGGTCATGATGTACTGGTCCGGCCCGCTGCCCTGGGCCGCGGCGGCGATTACCGCGGGCCGCCGCGGCAGGTCGCGGGCGCGGTCCAGGCTCGTGACGACGATGGCCACGGCGCCGTCGCTCTCCTGGCAGCAGTCGAGGAGGCGGAGCGGCTCGGCGATCCAGCGGGATTCCTGGTGCTCGGCGAGCGTGACCGGGCGCTGGTAGAACCACGCCCGGGGGTTGCTCGCGGCGTGCCGCCGGGCCGCGACCGCGATCCGGCCGAAGTCCTCGCTGGTCGCGCCGTATTCATGCATGTAGCGGCGGGCGATCATCGCAACCGCCGCCGCCGGCGTAGCCAGCCCCATGGGGTAGTGCCAGCCGTTGTCTACTCCCGCGGTGGTCGGCACGCCGGCCAGGCCGGCCGTCACCTGGCCGAACCGGCGGCCCGAGCGCTCGTTGAGCGCGCGGTAGCAGACCACGACGTCCGCCGCGCCGGCGGCCACCGCCATCGCCGCGTGCGCGACGCACCCGCAGGCGGCGCCGCCGCCGTACCCGACCTGGCCGAAGAAGCGCAGCTCGCGCAGGCCCAGCTCGCGGGCCACGGCGATCTCCGCGTTGCCGTCCATGGTGAAGGTGACCAGGCCGTCCACGTCGGCGGCGGTCAGGCCCGCGTCGGCGAGGGCCGCGGTGACCGCCTCGACGGCGAGGCGGAGCTCGCTGCGCCCGGAGTCCTTGGAGAACTCGGTGGCGCCGATGCCGGCGATCGCCGTCCCGCCCGGCATCAGCGGTCCCCGGCCAGCGCGAGGCGCACGGTCGCCGTCACGTGATCGCCGAGTCCGCACCGGCCGGTCACCGAGATCACCCGCTCCGCGCCGTCGCCGGCGGCGGCCTCGCCGGCCAGCGTCAGCGTGTCGCCCGCGTGGCAGGGCACGCCAAGCCGGACGGAAATGGAGCGGAAGACCGCGTCCGGTCCCGCCCAGGCCGCGACGTACCGCTGGACCAGGCCGGTGGTGGTCAGGATGTTGAGGAAGATGTCCTTCGCGCCCCCGGCGACGGCGCGGTCCCGGTCGTGGTGCACGTCCTGGAAGTCCCGGGTGGCCAGC
>DAHWEX010000594.1 GCA_027326205.1 Actinomycetota bacterium | reverse complement strand
CACGACCCGGGCAACGGCGAGCCGAACGACACCGCGGCGCTCAGGACGGCGACGAAGCTCGCCACCGGCCTGATCCGCGCGTGCGAGCGGGTCACGCCGGAAGGGTCGCTGTTTCCCGTCGACCCGAACCTGCGCCCCGAGGGCCGCCAGGGGCCGCTCGTCCGCTCCCTGGCCAGCCACCTGGCCTACTACGGCCGCTGGGCGAAGACGTGGGAGTTCCAGGCGCTGCTCAAGGCGCGCCCCGCGGCCGGCGACCTCGGGCTCGGCAAGCGCTACGTGACGGCGCTCACGCCCCTGGTGTGGCAGGCGTCGCTCCGGGAGAACTTCGTCGAGGACGTCCAGGCGATGCGGCGCCGGGTCATCGACACGCTGCCGAAGAACCTGGCGGGCCGTGAGCTCAAGCTCGGCCCCGGGGGCCTGCGCGACATCGAGTTCGCCGTCCAGTTGCTGCAGCTCGTGCACGGCCGCGACGACGACCGGGTCCGCGTCCCGGCCACGCTCCCGGCCCTGGCCGCGCTCGCCGCGGGCGGTTACGTCGGCCGCGCCGACGCCGAGGACCTCGGGCAGGCCTACCGGTTCCTGCGCCGGACCGAGCACCTGCTCCAGCTCTACCAGCTGCGGCGCACGCACACGCTCCCGACGGACCCGTCCGTCCTGCGCCGTCTCGGGCGCGCGCTCGGCGGGGCCCCCGAACCGATCCTCCCGAACGTCCGGGTGGTTCCCGCTTACGCCCCGGTGACCCTCCGCGGGGCGGGCGGCGCGGCCGTCCCGCCCGAGCAGGCGTTCACCGACGCCTGGACCAAGACCGCGCAGCGGGTCCGCCGCCTGCACGAGAAGCTCTTCTACCAGCCGCTGCTCGACGCGGTCGCGAAGCTGCCGTCGGGGGCTGCGCGGCTCACCCCGGAGGCGGCCCGCGCCCGCCTTGAGGCGCTCGGCTACCGTGAGCCGGCGGCCGCGCTGCGGCACATCGCGGCGCTGACCACCGGGCTGCGCCGCCGGGCAGCGATCCAGCGGACCCTGCTGCCTGTGCTGCTCGGCTGGTTCGCGGACGCGGCCGAACCGGATGCCGGCCTGCTGGCCTTCCGCCAGGTCAGCGAGGCCCTGGGCGACTCTCCGTGGTTCCTGCGGCTGCTGCGCGACGAGACGAAGGCCGCGGAGCGGATGGCCTGCGTGCTCGCCTCGAGCCGCTACGCGACGGGGCTGCTGCTGCGCGCACCGGAGGCCGTCGCGATCTTCGCCGACGACGCCGAGTTGGTGCCGAAGCCGGCCGAGGTCCTGCGGGCCGAGATGACGGCCGCCGCCCGGCGGTACGAGAGCGACGCCGAGCAGGCGGCGGTCGCGGTCCGCTCGCTGCGTCGCCGCGAGCTCTTCCGGGTCGCCGCGGCCAACGTCTTGGACCTGATCGACCTCGCGGAGACGAGCGAGGCGCTGACCGCGATCACCACGGCGTCCCTCGACGCCGTGCTCGCCGCCACGACCACGAAGACGGAGGCGGACCTGGGCGGCCCGCTGCCGACCAGGTTCGCGGTCATCGCCATGGGCCGTTACGGCGGGCACGAGTCCGGCTTCGGCAGCGACGCCGACGTGATCTTCGTGCACGACCCGCTCCCCGGCCTCGACGCGGCCGGGGAGCGGCGCGCGTCGGACGCCGCGCAGGCGATCGGCACCGAACTGCGCCGCCTGCTGCAGCTCCCGGCCCCCGACCCGCCGCTCGTCGTGGACGCCGACCTGCGCCCGGAAGGCAAGCAGGGGCCGCTGGTCCGCTCGCTCGCGGCGTGCCGCGCCTACTACGCGCGCCGCGCGGCCGCGTGGGAGTCCCAGGCGCTGCTGCGCGCCGAGTTCGCCGTCGGCGACGCCGCGCTCGGCGCGGAGTTCGTCGCCCTGGCCGACCGGTACCGCTACCCGGCTGGCGGGCTCAGCGAGACCGCGACCCGGGAGATCCGCCGCATCAAGGCGCGCGTCGAGGCCGAGCGCATCCCCCGCGGGACGGACCGGGCCCTGCACGTCAAGCTCGGCCCGGGCGGCCTGTCGGACGTGGAGTGGACCGTCCAGCTCCTCCAGTTGCAGCATGCGCACGCCGTGGGCGGGCTGCGCACCACCAGCACCCGCGCGGCCCTGGACGCGGCCGTCGGCGGCGGCCTGCTCGACGAGTCCGACGCTGCGGCGCTCCGTGCCTCCTGGGTGTTCGCCGCCCGGATCAGGGACGCCATCATGCTGGTCCGCGGCCGCCCGAGCGACACGTTCCCGGCCCGGCGCGACGAGCTCACCGCGGTCGCCCGCCTGCTCGGCTACCGGCCGGCCGAGACGGCGCGCGAGCAACCCGGCCGGGGCGGGGCCTCCTCCTGGGCCGATACCCCGGCGGCGGCGCTGGAAGAGGACTACCGCCGGGCCGCCCGCCAGGCGCGCAAGGTGATGGACCGCGTCTTCTACGGCTAGCGGTCAGGCGGCCACCGCTCAGGCGACAACGATGCGCGGGCCGTCGAGCGCGCGCACCTCGGCGAGCGCGGGCGCTGGCGCGGTCGGGTCGGTGATGAGCACGTCGACGGCGGCGACGCCGGCCACGTGCCCGAGATGGACGCGGCCGATCTTCGAGCCGTCCGCGATCACGACGGTGCGGGCGGCGGCGCCGATCATGGCCGCCTTGACCTCGGCCTCCGGCAGGTTGATGTTCGTCACGCCCGCCTCCGCGTCGACGCCGTTGCAGCCGATCAGGGCGACGTCGGCATGCACCCGGGCGAGCACCTGGCCGGCCAGCGGGGCGACGAGCGAGTGCTGCAGCGGCCGCAGCGTGCCGCCCGTGACGATGACCTGCAGCCGGGGAATCGCCGTTTCGAGCAGCAGGGCGATCGACAGGCCGCTGGTGACGACGGTGAGGTCGCGGAGCTCCTCGCGGCGCAGCAGCTCGCGGGCGACCGCCGCCGCGGTCGTGCCGACGTCGAGCAGCACGCTCATCCCCGGTTCGAGCAGGTCCGCGGCCGCCGCCGCGATGCGGGCCTTGGCCTCGGCGGCCTCGATCGCGGTCTCCTCGAAGGGCCGCTCCCGCAGCCGGGCGGCGTCGTAGGGCATCGCGCCGCCGCGAATGCGCCGGATCCCGCCCTCCGCCTCGAGCGCGTCTAGGTCGCTGCGCACCGTGACGGCCGAGACGCCGAATTCCCGGCTCAGCTCGGCCACCCGCGCGAAGGCGCGCTCCTCGATGAGGGCGCGCATCCGGCCGCGGCGCTCCCCGGTGCCCTGCACCTGGGTCGCCAGTGCCTGGGTCGCCAGTGTCTGGGTCGCCAGTGCCCCGGGGGCCGGTGCCTCGGTCTCGCTGGTCACGGCGCGATTGTCGCGCGTCTCCTGATCGCTTGTCAAATCGAAAGAAGAGTTGCTTTCGATTGCGAAAGTACCTTACGCTGCCGGGGTGACTGGGATGATCGTCAAGCGGGTGCACGCGCTCGCGGACGGGCGCGAGCTTATTTACTTCGATGACGCCGATACGACGCTGCCGCCGGAGCGCGCCCCCGACCGGCGCGACCTCGGCCCGCGGCCGCCGACCGCCGAGATGCGGCAGGACCCGCTGACCGGCGAGTGGATCTCCATCGCCGCCGCGCGGCAGAACCGGGTCGTGATGCCGTCGGCCAGCCTGGACCCGCTCGCGCCGCAGTCACCGGGCAACCCCTCGGAGATCCCGTCCGGCTACGACGTGGCGGTGTTCGAGAACCGCTCTCCGTCGTTCGGCCCCGCCCTGCCGGCGCCGGCTGCCCCCGAGGCGGACCCCGCGCACCTGCGCGGCGTCGGTCTGGACCGGAGCTACCCCGCCTTCGGCCGGTGCGAGGTGGTGTGCTTCAGCGCCGCCCGCGAGGGCGCGTTCGGCTCGGTCAGCCGCTCGCGCGCCCGCACGGTCATCGAGGCGTGGGCGGACCGGACCGCCGCCCTGTCCGCGCTGCCCGGGATAGCGCAGGTGTACATCTTCGAGAACAGGGGCGCGGAGATCGGCGTCACCCTGCAGCACCCGCACGGCCAGATCTACGGCTACCCCTATGTAACGCCGCGGACCGCCGCGCTGCTCGCCCAGCTCGACGCCTACCACGGGTCGCTGTTCGCCGACCTCCTCAAGCGGGAGCAGGCCGGGCCCCGGCTGCTGCTGTCCGGCGAGCACTGGACCGCGTTCGTGCCCTTCGCCGCCCGCTGGCCGGTCGAGGCCCACCTGCTGCCGAACGCGCACGTCGCGGACTTCGCCGGGACGACGCCGGCCCAGCGCGACGAGCTCGCCGTGCTCTACCTGCGGCTGCTGCGCGGCCTCGACGCCCTCTACGACGACCCCACCCCCTACATCGCCGCCTGGCACCAGGCCCCCGTAGGGTCGCACCGCCGCAGCGCGCGCCTGCACCTGCGGCTGATGTCGCCGCGGCGCGGCGCCGACAAGCTGAAGTACCAGGCGGGCAGCGAGTCCGGCATGGGCGCCTGGATCGGCGACATCCCGCCCGAGGCCCAGGCCGAGCGGCTGCGCGCGGCGATCGCCGCGGCGGACAAGGAGAACCCCGCATGACCCTGCTGAGCGCCGCCCGCGACGGCTTCGCGGCCGCCTTCGGCTACCCGCCCGCCGCCCTGTGGTCGGCGCCGGGCCGGGTGAACCTGATCGGCGAGCACACCGACTACAACGAGGGCTTCGTGCTGCCCTTCGCGATCGGCCAGCGCACCGTCGCGGCGCTCGCGCCGCGCGCCGACGGGCTGGTCCGGGTGTCGTCGGCCGGGGCCGCCCCGGCCGGCGAGTTCCCGCTTGGCGGCCTCGCGCCGGGCGGGGCCGCGGGCTGGGCCGCTTACCCGCTCGGCGTCGCCTGGGCCCTTGGCCAGGTGGCACGACGCACCGGCCAGGCGGGAGCGGAGCCGGCCGGGCGGCCCGGCTTCGACGTGCACTTCGCCTCCGACGTACCGGTCGGCGCCGGGCTGTCGTCGTCGGCCGCGCTGGAGTGCGCGCTCGCCGTCGCGCTGAACGAGGTGTGGCGGCTCGGCTTCGACCGCGCGCGGCTGGTCGAGGCGGCGCACCTGGCGGAGAACGACTTCGTCGGCGCGCCCACCGGCATCCTCGACCAGTCCGCGGCGCTGCTGTCGAGGGAGGGCGCGGCCCTGTTCCTCGACTGCCGGGACGGCTCTTGGTCCCACGCTGACCTGGGGCTGGGCACCGATCGATTCGGCCCTGGCGGGCTCGCCGTGCTCGTCGTCGACACCAGGGTGAAGCACGAGCACGTCTCCGGCGGGTACGCCGCCCGGCGCGCGGCGTGCGAGCGGGCCGCCGCCGCCCTCGGCGTGCGGGCGCTGCGCGACGTGACCGCCGGGCAACTGCTCGCGGCCCGTGACCGCCTGACCGAGGAGGACTACCGCCGGGCCCGGCACGTCGTCACGGAGGATCAGCGCGTGCTTGAGGTCGTCGCGGCGCTGCGGGCCGGGGACCACGCGGCGGTCGGCGGACTGATGTCCGCCTCGCACCGCTCGATGCGCGACGACTTCGAGATCTCGACCCCCGAGCTCGACCTGGCCGTCGAGGTCGCCGTCGGCGGCGGCGCGCTCGGCGCGCGGATGACCGGCGGCGGGTTCGGCGGCTCGGCGATCGCGCTGGCCCCCGCCGCGCTGATCCCGGGACTGGAGCGCACGGTCGCGGCGGCGTTCCGCGAGCGCGGCTTCGGGGCGCCGGGGACGTTCACCGTGCGCCCGTCGGCGGGGGCCCGCCGCGACGAGTGAGGCCCGGGCGGCGGCGGTTACCGCGGCGGTACTACGCGCGGCCGTTGGCGCGCAGCACGCGCAGGGCGTCGACCGTGAGGAAGCCGCGCCAGTCGGACTCGGCGGCGGGGGACCAGGCCGCCCAGTTGAACATCCAGCCGCCGTCGTCTCGCTGCGCGCCGGCCAGGTGGTCCAGGTGCGCGTCGATCGTCGCCTGGTCGAACAGGCGACGGGCGATCGAGGTCGGCAGGCTCGCGAAGTCCAGCGGGCCGTGCGTCTCGCCGGGCGCCCCGGGGTCGAGCGCGACCAGGCTCCGGGACAGGAGCAGCGGCCCGACCCGGTCGAACGCCGCCTCGGCGCGGCCCCGGTCCGGCACGTTTTCCAGGAAGGCGAGCACGCCGAACATCTCGTAGCCGCCCGGCTCGGTCAGCGTCGCGATCCGCGACCACATGACCTCGGTGGCGCGCTCCAGCCACGGGTGCGCGAAGCCCCGGGCGTAGAGCAGGCCGGCGAGCTGCCCGGTCTGGATCAGCGAGGCCGGGTGCCCTTCCTCCGGCGCCCACCAGGGCGCGTGCGGCCCCTGCCCCACGGTCGGCTCGACGAACGCCGCCCCGCCCTCGGCCGGGGCGACGCTCACCAGCCAGTCGACCGCGTCGCGGACGAGCCGCTCGTCCCAGGCGCCGGCCAGGTCCAGCAGGCGCAGCGCCATCTCCACGGCGGCCGGCTGGCTGGCCGCCGCCCGGCAGTCCGGCTCAAGCGCATGCCCGAACCCGCCGTCGGCGTTCCGGTAGGCGGCCACCGCGTCCCGCACCGGCTCGGCCGCGCCGCCGCAGAACAGCCGCTCGAACATCCGCCGGTCGAGCACCCGCCCGTGCCCGGCGAGAAAGTCAGCGGCCGCATCGAAGTCTGGAGTCTTCTTCATGCCCCCATCCCACCACCCCGCCCGGGCCGCCGTCTTGACCAAAACGGCCATCCCGCCCCAGGTGCCCTGAGCTGATAACAGCAACAGGCGCGGAGCGCTGAACGCGGCCGGCTCGGGCTAGCGGGGCGGCCAGGTGGTGGCGAGCAGCGGGTCCGTCTCCGGGGCGGTCTCCCGGGCGTAGCGCTGGGAGCCGATCGGTTTCTGGCGGCCTAGCTCCGTCAGGATCGGCCCGATGATCGCCTCGTAGGCCACCGGGCTGTACTTGGCGTGCAGCGCCCGGAGGACGCCCTTGCCGCTGGCCTCGCCGATGAGTTCGTCGAGCAGCCGGTAGTCGACCGGCTCCGCGTGAGCGAGCCGGTCGTAGACCGTCTGGGCCAGTGACGCCACGGCGGGGTGGTCGGCGGATTCGGCCCGCAGCATGAGCGCGGCGTCCTTGAGGTCCATGCCCCGATCTTACGCGTGGCATCCTGGGGGCATGAGGCCTTCGCCGCTGAGCTGGGTGCCGCCGGGCGCCTGGCTCGCGCCCGGGTACGCGGAGTGGCAGCCGCCCGCCGCGCTGCGCGGCCCGGTGGCGTGCCTGTGGGCGAGCCTGGTTCCCGACGGCGCCGGCCCGGCGCGCCTGGTCCTGCCGGACGCGTGCAGCGACCTGATCTGGGAAGCGGGCGTCGGCCCGTACCTGGCGGGCCCCGATACCGGGCCGGCCCGCACGCCCGCCCGGCCCGGCACGGTCTTCGTCGGCGTCCGGTTCCGCCCGGCGGCGGGCGGTCAGGTGCTCGGCCTGCCGCTGAGCGAGTTTCGCGATCAGCGGGTCCCGCTCGCCGACTTGTTCGTCGGCGCCGCGGCGGCCCTGCCCGCGGACCTCGGCTCCGCGCGGGCCGCCGCCCGGCTGCTCGACGTCACCGGGCGGCTGATCGCGGACCGTCGCCCCGACCCGGCCATGGACGCCGCCGTGTCCCTGCTCCGCGAGCCAGCCGCCCGCATGCGGGACGTCGCCGCCCGGCTGGAACTCAGCGAGCGCCAGTTGCGCCGCCGCTCCCACGCGGCGGCGGGCTACGGGCCGAAGACCCTGCAGCGGGTGCTCCGGTTCCAGCGGCTCGTCCGCCTGCTCGATGCCGCCGACGGACCAGTTGACCTCGCCGGCGCCGCCGCCCGCTTCGGCTACGCCGACCAGGCGCACCTCACCCGCGACTGCGGCGCGCTGTCCGGGCTGACCCCGACGGCACTGGCCCAGGCCCGCCGGCCGTCCGCCCCGGCGGCACCCGCTGACCCGGCCGGCGATCGCCGTGAGCGGTAGGCGGGAAGCCGGGAGCCGGGAAGCCCGGGAAGCCCGGGAACGGAAGCCCGGGGCGCGGCTTGACACCGGGCGGGGGACGCGCCGCCGCGCGCTTCGCGTGACCGCGAGCCTGGAGCGTGAAACAACGACCCGTTCGCCCCGAAGGAAGAACCGGTGGCGGCTCAGGCGTCCGGCGGCTCGGCGATGACGGCGGTGCCGATCTGGCGGAAGCCGAGGCGCGTGTAGATGCGGGCCGCGGCGGAGTCGGCGGCGGACAGGAAGACGGTCCGCGTCTGCCTGGCCAAGGCGTGCGCGGCGAGCGCGTGCGTGACCGCGGCGCCCAGGCCACGGCGGCGGCTAGCGGGCAGCACGCCGACGCCCGTGATCTCCGCGACCCCGGCCGCGGACTGGTAGCTGCCCGATGCGAGGGGGCCGTCCGGGCCGGAGACCGTGGCCAGGACCGACTGGCCCGAGCGCAGCCGCTCGCGGACGTTCTCGATGCTCGCCGGGTCGTGGTCCGCGGCGCGCTTGTCGCGCTCGGTGACGCCGGCCCGGCCGATCTCGCTGCCCGGATGGGCGAAGGCGATGCCCGGGACCGCCCAGGCCTGGATCAGTTCCGGGTCGTCCGGCGGCACGATCTTGACGGCGCTCTCCGGCGGCAGTGGCGGGACGGCGGCGAGCGTCTCGAGCACCAGCAGGGGGTGCCGGTGCACCCGCAGGCCGGCCCCGGCGGCGGCCGCCGCCATCTCCGGCGCGAAGTGCTCGATCCATTCGAACGACTGGGGAAGGTACAATTCCCGCTGCCTGGCCCGGACGGACCGCACGTCGGCGGCGGTCACCGGGCCGCGTGCGCCGGCCCGCGGCCGCGCGTAGTACGGGAACCCCGGCTTGACGGCGACGAACAGCACGAGCGAGCCGTGTTCCTCGGCGAGGGCGCGTTCCCGTGGCTGGGTGTCGCAGTAGGCGTCGATCCGCTGGAGAATCTCTTCGTCTGTCACAACGGTTTACACACTACGAGAGCATTCGCCGGAAACCAACCGGATAAGGGCCCGGTAACCGAGATTACGGTCCGGTGAGGGCAAGCGGGCTTACCGCGAGCGGCGCCTGCGGCGGTGACTCGTCCGCGGCGGGTGCCGGGGGCCCGTACAGCCTGATCTCGGCGGGGGACAGGCCGAGCATGGTGGCGGCGTCGGCGAAGGCGATCCCCTCGCGGGCGAGTGCCTCCAGCGCGTCCCTGGTGGCGTGCGTCGCGGCCTCGGCCGCCTGCCGCGCGGCGTGCCGCGCCGCGAGCGCGTGGGCCACCGGCGCGGGCGCGTCCGGCAGGACATCGATCCTGATCGTTTCGGGCGGGATGGCGAGGGTGCGCGCGATGAGCTGCCGGGTCACGATCTCGGCCTGGTCAAGGCTGCGCACCTGTGCGGTCAGGCCCTCGACCTGGGGAACGCGGATCGTCCACCAGCGGCCGGCCCGCTCGCAAAGCGCGGTGAAGGTCGTCGTTTCCATGGATGGCCCCTAATCACCGAGTCACTGTGAAACTGCCACGCGGTTCCCCCCAAGCGCGGTGATGCGCCCCAAATCTACCCGCGAGTAGCATACAGCGCTGGCGGTATCCGGGGAAGTGACCTACGTCGCACGGTTTGCGCAGGTCGCGGGCCTGCTAGCGGGCGAGGTGCCGGTTCGGTGCGGCCGCCGCGGCGGCGAACCCGGGCAGTTCGTCCACGGTGATCCCCGCCTGGGACAGCAACTCGCAGCCCTGGCAGTCGGCGACGAACAGGGCGGGTTCCCGCCAGGCGATCACCACCCGGGCCGGGCCTGCCGCGATGATCAGTTCCGTGCAGGTCCGCGGCCGCGACCTGCGCTGCGAGCAGGGCTCGAGCGTGCTGTAGACGGTGGCGCCGGCCAGTCGCGGCTCGCCGGGCGCGAGCTTGCCGAGGGCCGCCTCCTCCGCGTGCGCCGCCGGGTCCCCGCCCTCACGCGAGTACCCGCGGGACAACTCGGCGCCCGTCGCGTCCACGACGACCGCGCCGACCGAGAACGCGGTGGCCGACGGCGGGCACCGCCGCGCCAGCGAGACCGCGAGCCCCATCCACCGGTCGTCCTCCTCGCCCATACGCGGAAGCCTACGCGGGCTTCCGCGCTGGCGCGGAGGTGACGCCCTCGGGGCCGGCGCCTGAAGAAAGCGGGAGGCCCGCGGCGCCACTAGGCGCCGCGGGCCTCCCGCACGAGAAACGTCAGACGTCGAAGTACAGCTCGAACTCGTGCGGGGTCGGGCGCAGCCGGACCGCGTCGAGTTCCTTCTCGCGCTTGTACGCGATCCAGGTCTCGATCAGGTCGTCGGTGAAGACACCGCCCTCGGTGAGGAAGGCGTGGTCGTCCTCGAGGGTGTTGAGCACGGCCTCGAGCGAGCCCGGCACCGTCGGGATGGCGGCGGCCTCGTCCGGCGGCAGCTCGTACAGGTCCTTGTCCACCGGCTCCGGCGGCTCGATCTTGTTCTTGATGCCGTCGATGCCCGCCATCAGCATCGCCGCGAAGGCGAGGTACGGGTTGGCGGACGGGTCGGGCACGCGGAACTCGATCCGCTTGGCCTTCGGGTTGGTGCCGGTGATCGGGATGCGGCAGCAGGCCGACCGGTTCCGGGCCGAGTAGACCAGGTTGACCGGCGCCTCGAAGCCCGGCACCAGGCGGTGGTAGGAGTTGACCGTCGGGTTGGTGAACGCCAGCAGCGACGGGGCGTGCTTGAGCAGCCCGCCGACGTACCAGCGGCCGATGTCCGACAGGCCGCCGTAGCCCATCTCGTCGTAGAAGAGCGGCGAGCCGTCCTTCCACAGCGACTGGTGGCAGTGCATGCCGCTGCCGTTGTCGCCGAAGATCGGCTTCGGCATGAACGTCACGGTCTTGCCGGCCGCGCGGGCGACGGACTTGATGACGTACTTGTACAGCAGCAGCTTGTCGGCCTGCTCAAGCAGCTTGCCGAAGCGGATGTCGATCTCCGCCTGGCCAGCCGTGCCCACCTCGTGGTGCTGCATCTCGGTCTCGATGCCGCACGCGATGAGCTGCTTGACCATCTCCGAGCGCAGGTCGGTGTAGTGGTCCATCGGCGGAACCGGGAAGTAGCCGCCCTTGTACGGGGGCTTGGCGCCCAGGTTGCCGCCGACCTCGTCCCGCCCGGTGTTCCACGCGCCCTCGACCGAGTCGAGGTGGTAGTAACCCTCGTTCGCGGCGGTGAAGAACCGGACCGAGTCGAAGATGTAGAACTCGGCCTCGGGACCGAAGTACGCCGTGTCCGCGATGCCGGTGCCCTTGAGGAACTCCTCCGCCTTCGCGGCCACGTTGCGCGGGTCGCGCGAGTAGGCGGCCTTGGTCAGCGGGTCGAACACCGAGAAGGTCAGGTTGAGGGTCTTGTGCTGACGGAACGGGTCGAGTACCGCGGTCGACGGGTCCGGGATGAGGAGCATGTCGGACTCGTGGATCGCCTGGAAGCCGCGGATCGACGACCCGTCGAACATCCGGCCCTCGGTGAAGACGTCCGCGTCGAATGTCTCGACCGGGATGGTGAAGTGCTGCACCGTGCCCGGCAGGTCGCAGAACCTGACGTCGATGAACTCCACCTTCTCCTCGGCAATGAACGCGAGGACTTCTTCAGCACTACTGAACGTCATTAACCCTCCCCAACAGGGCGCGCATAGGTAGGTTTATCCAGATTTTTCGTCGGGATGCGCTTTGGACGGTAGCCCCCGGCAATTTCCGGGCGGTATCTCCGATGTTTCGCCAACGTTACGCGTGCTCCACCGTCCCCTCCTGCCACTCGCCCGAGCAGGCACGATCCGTGCGCCGCGCGGGAGCGGCGCCCGGTCTGGCCGGGCAAGCGGATACCGTAGTCGTGTGCCTCACGGATCCCGCAACACGCATACCAGGAATGTGACGAAGGTCGCCCGCACTCCAGGTGTCACCGCGGCTGATGATACGCCTGATTACCCGGGCAGGCGGTTCGGCTTGCCGGCCGAAGGCCCGTCCTGCGTGGCGCCGATGGGCAGGCGGCTGCTCGCGCTGATCGTCGACTGGGTGCTGTGCTACCTGATCGGCTCGACGATCGTCGGGCACAGCGTGGTTAACGTCACCGACGCGCGCTACCAGGAGGCATCCTGGGTCAGCCTGCTGCTGTTCGCCTTCGAGGTCTACGTGCTCACCGCCGTCAGCGGGCTCACGGTCGGCAAGCGGCTGCTCGGCCTGCGCGTGATCCGCACCAACGGCGGGCGCCCCGGCTTCAAGTGGGCCGCGGTGCGCACCCTGCTCCTGCTGTTCGTCATCCCGGCCTGCCTGACCGACCGGGACATGCGCGGCCTGCACGACCGCGCGTCCGACACGATCGTGGTCCGGATCTGACGCCTAACGCTGCTTCGGCATCTTCGGCATCCGCGCGCCCTTCGGCGGCGGGCCCTTCGGCATCTGCATGGTCGGGGCGATCGCCTTCAGCCGGTAGTTGAGGTCGGCGACCGCCGCGGGCTTTAGCGTGCGGGGCAGCGTGGTGACCTTGCGCTGCAGCTTGGAGACCGGGATCTGCCCCTCTTCGCTGCCCACCTGGAACTCGTGCACCGGCACGCCGTGCGCGACGCGCTCGGTCTTCTTCCGCTCGTTGGCGATCAGTTGCGCCACCCGCGACGGCACGCCCTCGCCGACGAGCACGACACCCGGCCGGCCGACCACCCGGTGCACGACGTCCAGCGTCCGGTTGCCGGCCACGCCCGGGGTCACCGTCCACTCGCCGGGCATCGACTGCAGCACCGCGGCCGCCGCCCCGACCTGCCCGTCGATCGCCGCGTACTGCGCTTGCTGCGCGAACCGCCCGAACAGGATCCTCAGCGCGAGCACGCCGAGCAGCACGCCCACGGGGATCAGGAAGGCCATCAGCCCGGTGAACAACCCGATGAGCACGAACACGACGATGATGGCGACGGCGGAGCCGATGGTGATCGGCAGCGCCTTCTTGTTCTGCTGGTTGACCAGCTTCGCGACCATGCGGATCTGCTTCAGCCGCCCAGCGTTCTGTAGCTCCTGCGCGCTGTATTGGTCAACCACTGACTCAGCCTCTCCTCTTAACGTGCCAACACCAGTGAGCATACGGTTTCCAAACGCCGGGACTGTAACCAAGCGCTAGTCAAAGTCCAAACCGGTATGACCGAACGGGCCGGTGCTCCGCCGGGCCCGCCGCGCGCTGCTCCGGCGGCGTGCGAGCGTAGCCGCCCGCCGCCGCGCCAGCCGTCTCCACCTGCGCGGCCGCGATCTCCCTGATGCCCCGCGGCGACCGTTCGCTCACCCGGCTCACCCTAACGCCGTTTTGCAACGCGCCCGCCGGCCTTCTTTACTGAGAACAGAACTGGAAGGTTGCCATGCCCCGAACGAATGCCGGACCCGGCGTCACCGTTACCTCGCGCGTCTTGTCGGTCCTTGGCTGCTTCGACGCCGAGCACACGTCGCTGACGCTGACCGAGATCGCGCTGCGCGCTGAACTGACGCTGCCCACGGCGCACCGCCTCGTCGGTGAGCTGGCGGCCTGGGGCGCGCTGCGGCGTGAGCGCCACGGCGGCTACGTCATCGGGCGGCGGCTGTGGGACCTGGGCCTGCTCGCCCCCGTGCAGACGGACCTGCGGGACGTCGCCTCGCCGTTCCTGCAGGACCTGTACGGTGCCACGCTGGCCACCGTTCACCTCGCCGTCCGCGACGGGGTGAACGCCCTCTACCTCGACCGCGTCTCGGGCCACGCGTCCGTCCCGGTGGTGAGCAAGGCGGGCAGCCGCCTGCCGCTGCACTCCACCGGCGTGGGGAAGGTGCTGCTCGCGCACGCTCCCGCCGCCGTGCGGCACGAGGTCCTCGCCGCTCCCCTGGAGCGGTTCACGCCCTACACGATCGCGCAGCCGAGCCGCCTCGCGCGGCAGCTCGAGCACATCACGCAGGACGGGTACGCCACGACGACCGAGGAGATGACCCTCGGGGCGTGCTCCATCGCCATTCCCGTCAGCGTCAACGGGCATACCGTCGCCTCGCTTGGCATCGTCGTCCCCCATCTCCGGGCCTGCGCCCGGCTGGTGCCCGCGCTGCAGGTGGCCGCCCAGGGGATCGCGCGCAACCTGAGTCCCGGCTGAGTCCCGGCTGAGTCACGGCTGAGTCACGGCCTGCTTCCGCTCAAC
Organism: Actinomycetota bacterium; assembly: GCA_027326205.1. Taxonomy (GTDB): domain Bacteria; phylum Actinomycetota; class Actinomycetes; order Streptosporangiales; family Streptosporangiaceae; genus Trebonia. The sequence continues at coordinate 184 of DAHWEX010000594.1, read as the reverse complement.
GGAAGGGCGCACTGGAGCGGACGCCCGCGATGACCCTATAAACGCTGCATGCGGACTGACGTTGCGATTATCGGGGCGGGCCCGGCCGGGTTGCTGCTGGCTCACCTGCTGGCGCAGGACGGGATCGAGTCGGTGGTCGTCGAGGCGCGGAGCAAGGAGTACGTGGCGGCGCGGATCCGGGCGG